>NZ_JBFAVI010000068.1:0-33047 GCF_040679695.1 Micromonospora sp. NPDC052213 | reverse complement strand
GCCGGCCCGCGCTCGGCGGGCCGGCGGCGTCGGTCAGAGCGGCCTGCCCTGCGAGGGGCGGCCGGCCGCGTCGCGGGGCGTCATCGCCCGCGGGTCGTCGGCCGTGCGTGCCTGGGCCGCGTCGTCCGCCCAGTCCCGGCCGCGTTCGGCGTCCTGTTCGCGCCGTTCCCGGTCGGCGGTCTGCTGGCGGGACTCTCGCTGCTGCGCCATGGCGATCCTCGCGATCCGTCGGGGGCGCGGTCTTGCGCCGGTACGGGCTGCGGTCACCCGCCGCCTACCCGACGCCCCCGGTGGCAAACACCGCGGCGGCCGGCCCGCTTGCCGGCCGTGCGGGCGGGTATGCGAGTTGCCGGGGAGGAGGGACGGTGGTCCGGTGAGCCGGACGACCGGTCCTGGCCGACGACGTACGGGACGGAGGCGGAGATGGACGTGCGCAGCAGCGAGGTGAAGATCCCGGCGGGGGACGCCGAACTCATGGCCGACCTGCTGGTCCCGGCCGAACCGGCCGGTGTCGTGCTCTTCGCCCACGGCAGCGGCAGCTCCCGGCACAGCCCGCGCAACACCGCCGTGGCGCACGTGCTCAACCGCGACGCCTTCGGCACCGTGCAGGTCGACCTGCTGACCCCCGCCGAGGACCGGGTGGACGTCCGGACCGCCGAGCTGCGCTTCGACATCCCCCTGCTCGCCAACCGGCTCGCGGCGGTCGTGGACTGGCTGGCGGCGGAGCGGCCCTTCGGTCGGGTGCCGATCGGCCTCTTCGGGGCCAGCACCGGGGCCGCCGCCGCGCTGGTGGCGGCGGCCGCCAGACCGGACCTCGTCGGCGCGGTGGTCTCGCGGGGCGGCCGGCCCGACCTGGCCGGCCCGGCCCTCGGGCAGGTGCGCGCGCCCACGCTGCTGCTGGTCGGCGGCCTGGACGAGCAGGTGATCGTCCTCAACGAGCAGGCGCAGGAGGCGCTGCCGGAGAGCGCCGAGCTGACGGTGATCCCCGGCGCCACGCACCTCTTCGAGGAGCCCGGCAAGCTGGAGCAGGTCGCCCACTGCGCCGCCGACTGGTTCACCGCCCACCTCGCCGTGCCCCGCCCGGCCTGAGCGCCGGCCCGGTGGACGGCCGGTTCGTGCGGGTGCCGGGCTCGTGGGCGGCTCGGCCGGCGGGCACCGCCCTCCTGCCAGGCCCCGTCCAGGCGGGGGCCGGCGGCGTGGCACGCCCGTTCAGGCGGGGGCCGGCGGCGTGGCCCTGGCGTCCGGGGTGGGCCGCTCGCGGTGCTGCTGGACGGTGTCGATGACGCGCCAGACGACGGCGGTGATCGGCACCGAGACGAAGGCGCCGGCGATGCCGGCGATCAGGGTGCCGGCGGTGACCGCCACCAGGATCACCGCCGGGTGCAGCCGCACCTGGCGCTTCATGATGAGCGGCTCCAGCAGGTTGCCCTCGATCTGCTGCACGGCGATCACGGCGGCCAGGGCCAGCAGCGCGGTGACCGGCCCCTTCGCCGCGAGCGCGACGAGCACCGCGACCGCGCCGGCCACCGTCGCGCCGATGATCGGGACGAAGCCGCCGAAGAACGTGATCAGCGCCAGCGGAAAGGCCAGCGGCACCCGGAGCAGCACCAGGGCCAGGCCGATGCCGATCGCGTCGATCGCGGCGATCATCATCGTGCCCCGGCTGTACGCGCCCAGCGTCCGCCAGCCCACCCGGCCCGCCTCGACGGTCACCGACCGGTTCGGGCCGGTCATCCGGGCCAGCACCCAGTGCCACATCGACCGGCCGTCCTTGAGCAGGAAGAACAGCAGCACGAGCGCGAGCAGCGCCGAGCCGAGCACCTCGGCGGCCGTCCGAGCCCCCGACACCGGGTCGACCGAGCCCTGCCCGAGGCCCTGCCGGGCCTGGTCGAGGAGCCGGTCGAGCTGCTGGTCGCTGACCGGCAGCGTGGAGGTCACGAACTCCCGGGTCCGTTGCAGGCCCTGGCTCAGCTCCTGGCTCAGCTCGCTGAACTGGCTGGCGGTCAGGTTCCACACCAGCGCGCCGACCCCGAACAGCACGCCGAGCAGCAGCAGCACGGTGAGCAGGGCGGCCAGCGACGCGGGCAGCCGGAGGCGGCGCAGCGCGAGCTGCACCGGGTCGAGCAGCGCGGTGAGGAAGACGGTGGCGGCCAGCGCGATGGCCAGCGGTGCGAGCAGCACCGCGATCTTTCCCAGCAGGTACAGCCCGGCGACGACCACCACCAGGCAGGCGCTCCAGACCACGGCCGAGCGGACCGGCCAGGGCAGCGCCGTCCACGCCTGTCGGGGCGCCGCGGCCCGGTCCGTCGTCCCCTCGGGCGTCCGCCCGGCACCGTCTGCGACCACGTCGGCCCTCCTCGATCTCCCGCGAGTCGGTACCCGGCCGGCGTCCTCCCGACACCCGTGGCCCCTTTCAACCTGGATGCCGCACCCGGCACGGGAGGGCGAGTCGGCTGCCGAGCGCCGTCCCGTGACGTTCTCGCCGGCCTGTCCGCTCCACGGCCCTCTGTGGCGCTCCGGGGCGGCCCGTCCGGTCGGTGCGGGCCTGCCCGGTCGTGTTTGTGCCCGGGGCCCCTGGGAAGGCAGAGATCGAATCCCGACCCGAGGAGGACCCGATGAGCGACTTCATGGACAAGGCCAAGGACTTCGCCGACAAGCACGACAAGCAGGTCGACCAGGGCATGGAGAAGGGCGGCGACATGGCCGACCAGCGCACCGGCGGGAAGTACGACGACCAGATCGACAAGGGCGTCGACCAGGCCCAGGCCCGTACGGGCGAGGGCGACCAGGTCCGCTGAGCTCCTCGGTCCGCTCCCGGGTCGCCGCGCGGTCGGCGGCCCGGGAGCGTCGTTTCCGGCGGATCGACGGTCACCGCTAGCCAAGCATCGACCACCCTCGCTACTATCCGCAGTCGGAACATGACTCACCGTCGAGTCGCCCCCGGCCGGACCGGCGTCCCCTGTGGACGCCGCGACGAGAGGAGGTCAGCCGGTGACCGAAGCACCCGAGACGACCGTCCCCCAGCGCTATCCGTTCAGCGACCCCGACCGGCTCAACCTCGACCCGCGCTACGCCCGGCTGCGCCGGGACGAACCGCTCACCCGGATCCGGATGCCCTTCGGGGAGCCGGCCTGGCTGGCCACCCGGCACGCCGACGTGCGTACGGTGCTGGGCGACCCCCGGTTCAGCCGGGCCGCCTCGGTGGGCCGGGACGAGCCCCGCAACTCTTCACGGCAGCAGGACACCGGGATCCTGGCCATGGACCCGCCGGAGCACACCCGGCTGCGTCGGCTGGTGGCGAAGGCGTTCACCGCCCGCCGGGTGGAGGAGCTGCGCCCCCGCACCAGGAGGGTCGCCGACGAACTGGTCGACGGCATGCTCGCCGCCGGCCCCCCGGCCGACCTGGTGGAGCACCTGGCCACCCCGCTGCCGATCCGGGTCATCTGCGACCTGCTCGGCGTGCCCGTGGCCGACCAGGACCGCTTCCACACCTGGTCCGAGGCGATCGTGTCGACCACCTCGCTGAGCCCGGAACAGGCCCAGCAGTACATCGACAACCTGTTCGCGTACATGGGTGAGCTGATCGCGCGCCGGCACCGCGAACCCACCGACGACCTGCTCGGCGCGATGGTCCGGGCCCGGGACGCCGACGACCGGCTCGCGGCGGACGAGGTCGTGCGGCTGGCCGCCGGGCTGCTCGCCGCCGGGCACGAGACGACCGTGACCCAGATTCCCAACTTCGTGTACGTGCTGCTCACCCACCCGGCCGAGTGGGCGCGGCTGCGGGCCGAGCCGGCGCTGGTGCCGGGCGCCGTGGAGGAGCTGATGCGCTTCGTCCCGCTCGGCGCGTCGTCGGCCTTCGCCCGCTACGCCCTGGAGGACGTCGAGCTCGGCGGCGTGCTGGTGCGTGCCGGCGAGCCGGTCGTCGTGTCGATCCCGTCGGCCAACCGGGACGAGACGGTCTTCGCCGAGCCCGACCGGCTCGACCTGGCCCGGCAGACCAACCCCCACCTCGGCTTCGGGCACGGGGTGCACCACTGCGTCGGCGCGCAGCTCGCCCGGATGGAGCTCCAGGTCGTCCTGGAGACCCTGATCGCCCGCACTCCCGGCCTGCGCCTGGCGGTGCCCGAGTCGGAGCTGACCTGGAAGAGCGGCCTGCTGGTGCGGGGCCTGGTGGCCATGCCGGTGAGCTGGTGACGCGGTGAGCGGGCCGGACGAGCAGTGGCGCGTGCACGTGGACCGGGCCCGGTGCATCGGGTCGGGGATCTGCGCGGGCACCGCGCCGGGGCACTTCGTGCTGGTGGACGGGCTGTCCCGCCCGCTGGCCGAGCGCGTGGCGCCCGACGACGCGCTGGTGGACGCCGCGGACTCGTGCCCCATGGAGGCGGTCGTCGTGTCCGGGGTGGACAGCCTGCGCCGGATCGCACCGGAGCCGTGAGCGGCCGGTCCACCAAGCCCGCGTCCGGCCGCTCCCCCGCCTCAGTCGAGGACCGCGTCCAGGGTGCGGCGGGCGGTGTCGGCCATCACCGGGTTGGTGTCGACGTAGTAGGGGAGGGCGCCGACGGCCTGGACGATCGCCCAGCCCCGCCCGCGCGCCCAGGTGGCGTCGTCGGTCCCCAGCGCCTGGCGGTAGGTCTCCCGGGCGCCGGGCGGCAAGAGGTTCCACGCCGGCATGAGGTCGACCGCCGGGTCGCCGACGCAGACCGCCCCGAGGTCGATGACCGCGGCGAGCCGGCCGCCGCGGACCAGCAGGTTGCCCGGCATCAGGTCGGCGTGGATCCACACGTCCGGCCCGTCGTGCGCGGGCGCGTCGCGGCACTCCGCCCAGACCCGGGCGACCCGGGCGGTGTCGGTCAGGTGGGTGCTCTCGGCCAGGCAGCTACGGACGTACTCGTCCCGGGCGGGCAGCGGGCCGCCCCGGGTGCGTCCGTTCCACGCCCGGCCGCCGGTGTCCACCTCGTGCAGCGCACGGACGAACCCGGCGAGGTCGCGGGCGAACTCGACCGGATCGCCGATGCTCCGGTGGCCGGCGGTCTCCCCGGGGATCCAGCGGTACGCCGTCCACGGGCCCGGGTAGCCCTCGCCCGGCTCGCCGAGGGCCACCGGCTCGGGAACCGGCAGCGGTACGTGTGGGGCGAGGCGGCGCGCGTCCTCCTGCTCGCGCCGCAGGTCCTCGCGGAGTTCCGGGTCGACGCCGGGTTGCAGCGGGAAGCGCAGCACGATGTCCTCACCGAGGCGGAACAGCGCGTTCACGGTGCCGTACGAGGTGACCGGGCGCACCGGAAGCCCACGCCAGCGGGGGAACTGGTCGGCGACGAGGGCGGTGACGACGTCCGCGGTGACGTCGACCTGGTCGGCATGCATCCTCACCGGGCCGATCCTGCCGCCGGCCGGGGGGACAGGGCGACCGGTTTTCACCGGGCGTGCCAGGGGCCGGCACCCGGCGTGTGCGCCGGACCGGGCGTGGGCCCGGTGCGAGGCACCGCAGGAACGCGCGCAAACGCCGGTGGGGACGGGGTGGTACGCGCGAGGGCCGGTCCCCCCGTGCGGGGAGACCGGCCCTCGCCGGTGCGTCGGATCAGGACGAGTAACCGCGCTCGGCGATCCAGTTGGCGACCTTCTCCAGGGTCATCCAGTACTCGCCCTCGGGAGAGGCCGGGTCGGCGATCCGGATCAGGTCACCGCCGTCCCGGTAGCCCACCAGGGTCAGGTAGTGCCCGCCCTCGTACGACTGCGGGTGGCCGTCGGTGTCGACCGCGGTGCCCTTGACGTTGGCCACCACCGGCCGGCCCTCGTCCAGGGCGGTGACCACGTCGGCCCGCAGCTTGTCGACCTGCTCCGGCTTGGCCACCGGGCCCGAGATCTCCGTGGTCCGGTAGCGGCCGCCGGTCAGCTCGTTGAGCACCCGCGTGGTGTCCAGGGCCGAGTCGGTCCCGGCCTCCGTGGTGCCCAGCAGCTTCGCGACCTCGTCCTGCGAGAGGATCTTGCCCTGCGCGGACAGGGCCATCCGCGTCGCGGCCGGGCCGCAGTAGTAGAAGTTGGGCTGGGCCTGGTACTCGATGCCCACGGTGCGCTCGGCCCGCTTGTCGGGGCGGCCGTTCTTGTCGGCCTTGTCGGCCCGCCCGCCCTTGTCGGTGTGCACCGAGGCGACCGGGGTGGTGGCCACCGGCGCGGCCTGGGCGGCCATCGCGGGTCCGGCGATGCAACCGCCGGCCACCAGCAGGCCGGCGACGGAGAGACCGCTCTTGTGGATGATCGGCTTCATGGTCGGGCTCCAATCGGGGGTTGACGCCTCCGGGGGCCGGAGGCGCAAGCACCGGGACAGGCGCTCGCCTGGAGGGATTCGACGGCCCGGAGCGCGTCCGTGGCCGGGCGTACCAGGGATCCAACGGCCCTGCTCCACAGGGCATTCCGGGGCAGGGGCCGGGGGTCCGGCGGCACGATGGGATGCAACGGCACCAGGGGCAGCAGGATTCCGGCGTACGGATGCGGCTCGTCACACCCACGACGTGCGACGGGCTCCTCGGGCTCGTGCCGGCGGTGCCCCGGACAGCGGTGGCCGGCTGTCTACCGCAGCCGACACCGGCAGGCCGGGCGAACCGGCGGTGAACCGGTCAGACCGTCACAGGCTGCCCAACAGGCGCGTCACGGTGATCTCGATGACGACCCGGTCGGGATTGGGGCGCGGTGTCCGGTACCGCTCGGCGTACCGGCGCTCGGCCTCGGCCACGGCGGCCCGGTCGGAGCGGACGACCGCCCGCCCCTCGATGGTGAGCCACCGTCGCCCGTCGACGTGGCAGACGGCCACCGGGGCGCCCACGGGGCCGGCGGCGGCGACGTGTCGGGCCTTGCGGGACGTGCCGCTGGTGATCACCCGGGCCAGGCCCGCCGCGGCGTCGACGGTGACGCCCACCGGCACGACGTGCGGGGTGCCGTCGGCCCGCAGGGTGGTCAACGTCGCCAGGTGCCGTTCCCGGCAGAACGCGGCGACCCGCTCGTCCTGCGGGGTCAACCGGTGGTCGGGCATGTCCGTCCCCTGTCTCGCGGTGGGCGTGCCGGGTCAGGGGACGCGGCGGCGGTGCGGGTCCGGTTCCGGCCCGGTGACCGGTCGGCCGGGCAGCGGAGGACTGCCGGCGCGTCGGTGCCGGACCAGCCGACCGAGGTAGATCAGCGCGCCGGTCAGCACGGCCATGTCGTCGAGGTAGATCGGGTCGGGCAGCACGTCGATCGGGAGCACGGTGTAGAGCAGCGCCCCGTAGAAGGCGACCTTGCCCTTCACCCCGAGCGTGCCGAGCAGCCGGCGGGTGCGGATCACGCGAACGGCCAGCAGCACCGCGCCGACCAGCGTGACGACCGCCACGACACCGACGAGGACCCACGCCTCCCTGGACATACGGCCACGCTAGCCCAGCCGGGCCAACTCCGCCCGGATCCGTCGGCCGGCCGGTCGGTACGCGGCCACGGCCGGTCGTGCCGGTCAGGACGCGGCGACGGCCAGCCCGATCGTGCCGGTCAGTACGCGGCGACGGCCGCCCGACCCCGGGCCACCGGCGGAACCTCCCGGCCGGAGACCGCCGGAAGTTCCCGGGTCTGCTCCACCGGCCCCTCGATCAGCGGCAGCAGCGACGGCGACTCCTCGGGCTGGCGGTTGACCGCGGCGAACGCCTCGTCCCGCAGGCTGCGGGCCGACTCGGCGGCGAGTTCGGCGGCGCGCCAGGCGGCCTGCTCCCGCTCCCGGGCGGCCTGCTGCCGGGCGAACAGGTTGTCCCGTACCGCCCGGCGCAGCACCAGCTCCTGCTCGACCGGGTGCAGCCGCGGGTCCCACCCGTTGCGGTGCGCGAAGACGTCGCTGAGCTGCTCCACCGACAGCTCCTTGCGCCAGTACGCGTCCAGCGCGGCCCGGTGCAGGAAGCGCTCGCGCTCGGCGTACTCGGCGGGGGTCCGGCCGGTACGCGGCAGGGGCATCGCCTCGGCGCTCGCCAGCCGCCGGACGTCCGCCTCGGCGGCCTCGTACGCCTGCCAGGCCGTCTCGACCGCCTCCTGCGCGGTCAGCCACTCGGCCCGTAGGCGGGCGGCGGTGGCGGCGGCCCGCTCCGCGGCCACCGCGACCTCCTCCGCGTACCGGGACCGTTCGCGCTGCTCCTCGGCCCGTTCCAGCTCGCTCGGCATCGCCGCGCGGCGGATCAGGCCCCCCGCGTCGAAGCGGAGCCGGCCCGGCCGCAGCAACAGGCCGGCGACGGTGACGGCGACGACGCCGAGCAGGCTCAGCCAGATCACGGCGGCCCGCGGCACATCGAGCAGGACGGAGGAGAGCACGGTCTGCATGGTCAGCACCTCGCGGTCGATCGAGCGAAATCGACGTGTGGTCGTGCCCGTCGGACGGGCAGTCGGGCATCGTGGACGCTTGGGCGTACGTCGGCGGCGGTCGTTCCGGCAGGAGTGCGGGAACGGTCGGACGGGCCGGTACCGAGGCGGGGCGGCCGGAAGCGGCGTGCCGGTCCACGCGGTGGCGGTCCGGGCGCCGAGGCGGCCGGGATGTCGGGAGGCGGCCCGGCCGGACGGGCCTCGCGCGGCGCGCGGGCGGTCCGTGGTGGGCCGATGCCTCGGAGAGGCCCGGTGGCCGACGGGTCAGGCGGTGGGCGGACCGCGCCGGGCGGGCACCCCCCGGCCGGGGTCGCGGGCCGGAACGTCCCGGCGGACGATCGCCTCGACGCTGGTCTCGGCCGGGACGACGGCCCGGCGGACGGCCGGCGGGGTGGCCGCGTCGACCACGCGCTCGGCGGCCGGGGCGCGGCCCGGAAGCGGCTGCTCGACCGGGACGCCAACGGCGGCGGGGGCGCTCGCGGCGGCCGGGACGGGGGCGGGCGGTGCCGGTGCGGCGGTCACGCCGCCGAGGCCGACGGCGAGCACCAGCGCGGCGACCGCCAGCCGGGTCAGCTCGCGCAGGGAGCGCAGCGTGACCGACCAGAACGGGTCGGCGGGCGCTACGAACGGCACCCTTCCAACCTATCCCCCGCGAGCGGCCGGCGCAGCGCGGCGGCCACGCCGGTTCGGTGACCGACGCCACGCCGTCCCCTGTGGAGGTGCTGGTCGAAGCCGGGGGCGGCGCAGTCCGGGCCGGGGTGGCAAGCGCCGGCCGCCGGACGTGCGACGGTCCACCCGGGGGAAGCCTCCCGCCGGATGGGCCGTCGTCGTGCTGTCAGCCGTCGGTGCCGAGCACCGGCGGGGCGGCGTCCGTGCCGTCCCGCCAGACCATGTCGTCCTCGGTCAGCCAGGTCAGCCGGCCGTCGGCGTCGTCGTCGTGCTGCCCCTGGCGGGCACCCAGGATGCCGGGCCGGTTCGCGGCCCGGCCCGCGCCCGGCCGTCCCGCCCCGGTGGCCGCCTGGTTGCCGGCACCGGCCGTGCCCTGACGCGCGGCGTCGAAGCGCCGCCCCATCCCGGTGGCCGCTCGGTTTTCCGCCACGGGGGTGCCGCCCGCGGGCCGGGCCGCCGTGCTCGGCGCGGTGCCCGACCCGGCGAGGGCGCCGGTGCCGACCAGACCGCCGGCCGGCGTGCCGCCCTGGGGGCCGAAGTTCAGGCCGGGGTTGGCCGAGGCCGCCGCGGTGCCGCCCGGCCCGGTCAGGCCGGTCGTGCCGGCCGTCGCGCCGGTCAGCAGCGCGGCCCCGGCGAGGGAGGTGCCGGCACCGACGCCGCCCGGCACGCCGCCGGTCGTGCCGGTGCCCGGCTGCCCGCTGCCGCCCGGCGCCGGGGAGCCCTGGCCGGAGCCGGTCTCCGGCCCGGAGGACGGCCGGTCGGGGGCCGCGATGGTGGCGCCGCCCGGCTGCCCCGCGAGGCCGCTGCTGGTCGGCGCGGCCGTCGGGGTGGTGGAACCCGGGCCGAGGCGCGGCACCGTGACGGAGTTGTTCTGGGTGGTGCCGGGGATGTCCGGGTCCGGCGGGGGCGGCGGGACCAGGCGACCGTACGCCGACAGGTCGTAGCCGGCGGCCAGCTCGGCCACCACCTTGACCATGCGCTGGTGCGCCTTCTCCTGCTCGGCCTTGTCCTGCTGGTGGCCGAGCAGCCCGCCGACCAGGACGCCCGGCACGCCGAAGACCGCGCCCTTGGCCGCGCCGGAGAGCGCCTTGTCGTGGTCGTCGGTCTCGGCCGGGCTCTCCGCCTGCTCGCGGGCGGTGCGCAGGTCGGCGGCCATCAGCGTCAGCCCCCGGCTGACGTCGGCCATGCCCTCGCCGAGCTTGCCGGCGTAGTCGCTGACCAGGGCGAGCCGGCGCTGGAACTCCTGCGAGGCCGAACCCGTCCACGTGTTGGCCAGCTTGTCGAGGTCGCCGTCGAGCTCCTTGACGAGCCCGTCGAGGATGCCCTTGAGGGACGTCCACTGTGCGGCGATGCCGTCGATCTGGCCCGGCTGGCCGGCCATCACGCCGTCGTAGAGCTGCTGGTGGCTGACGTGCTGGTAGCGCTGGGTGTACTCAGACACGCGGCTCCCCCTCCCGCGTCAGCGCGTCGTCGACCCCGGCCAGCGCGGCCTCGATGTCGGCGGCGTTGGCCGCGTTGCGCTCCTCGGTGGTGCGGTAGTTGGACAGGATCGTCGCGGTCGCGCTCTGGGACGCCTTCACCGCCTCGCGCAGCCGATCGACCTGGTCCACATAGGACTGGTAGATCTCGGAATAGCGACGGGCGTTCTCGGTCGCGTCGGCGAACGAGCCCAGCGCCGGCGGCCGGCACTGCATCTCGGTGCGCAGCTTCCGCAACGCCTTCTCCGCTTCGGTCAGCCGGTCGGCCAACTTCTGCTGGAAGTCCTCCAGGGACATCAGGTCGACTGTCGTGCGCCCCGTCATGGCAGCATCCCCGTACGTCATCGTCGATAAACCGTTGGCACGCACAGGTTAGTCGACCGGCGCGAGTCGGGCGACCCGCCGGGTGTACCGATCCGTCGGGTCCGGGCTCAGTCGCCCGCGCCCGGCGAGGAGGCGGCCGGGTCGGGCGAGGCCGGCGCCCCCGACGACGGCCCGCCGGACGGCCCGCCGGACGGCCCGGTGGACCTGCCCGACGACGGCCTCCCGGACGACTCCGCCGACCCGCCAGACGGGCTCGACGTCGGACTGCCCGACGACTTCGCCGGCCCGCCCGAGGAGGCCGCCGGCCTGGCCGACGGCGCGGTGCCGGGCGAGAAGTGGGCGAGCGCGTCGTCCCGCGACAGGGTCGGCCCGGTGGGCACGAGGGCCAACAGCGACGCGGGTACGGCCAGCGGCTTGGACCCCTCGTAGCCGAGCGCGCTCATGGCGCCGATGCCGAGCGGGTAGCGGACCCCCTGGGCGCTGATCAGGTAGACGGTGGCCCCGGCGGCGGCCGTGCCGCTCTCGCCGGACCCCGGAGTGGCCTGCACGAGCACGCCCTTGCCGCCGGGCAGCAGCACGGCCTCGGCGGTACGCACGCCGTCGCGCCCGGTCTGCCGCACCGGAACGGCCGCGACCAGTTCCTGCGGTGCGCGGTCGAAGACCTCCAGCGTGGTGGTGGGCGGACCGCCGTTGGCCCCCTCCCGGTAGGTCGCGCAGATCGCCGTCCGGCCCGGACTGACCTGGTGCAGCGCGGGCAGGGCCTGCGGCATCCCCGACTCCTCCACCCGCTGGTCGGTCAGCAGCTTGCCGGCCTGCGCGGGGGTGATGTCGGTGACCTGGCCGCCGTCGCGCAGCAGCAGCAGCGCGCTGAGCTCGCCGATCGCGCTGAGGCCCTCCCGGGTGAGCACGTAGTGCTGCCCCGCCGCCCGGAACACCTGGCCCACCTTGGCCGGGCGCTCGGTCCGGGTGCTGGCCTCGTCCTCGCCCGCGATGGCGGGCTTGCGCAGGATCGGCCCGGCCGGCACGGCGTTGAGCAGTTGCTGGCCCACCGGGAGGCGGGGCGCGTTGGCCATCCGCAGCGCGGCGAGCGCGGAGTCGCCGCCCGTCACCTGCAACCGGGCGTTCCCGGTGAGCAGGTGCCGCTGGCCGTCGACCTCCACCAGCACCGCGCGGTCGCCGAGCGGCACCCCGCCCGGGAGCGGACGGTTGATCACGACCTGGGTGCTGCCGGAGCGGCGGGGGTCGGCCGGGTCGGGCACGTCGCACACGGACCAGGGCAGGCCGGTCAGCGACTTCCGGTCCGGCAGCGCGTCCGGGGCGCCGACGATGCCGACCGTACGGCCGCGGGGCCGCTCGCGGATCGAGGCCTGGGACATGGTGCGCACCTGCGGTGCCGGCTCGTTGATGATCAGACGGGCCGAGGTGTAGTTGAGCGTGGGGTGCAGTTGCCCGTCCACGAACACGTACGTCGCCCCGGTCTCCCGCTCGATCACCAGGGTGTTCGGCTCCAGCGGCGCCGTGTTGCCCGTGAACTGCCCGTACGCGCCGACGCCGCCGAGCACCACCGCGGCGGCGATCACGCTGCCGAAGACCGCCATGCCGAGCCGCCGCATCGGCAGGTTGCTGGTCTCCGGGTCGCCCGACAAAAGCGCCGAGACGATCCGGCGGGTGACGAAGCGGTACGCCTGCACCTGATCGCGGCGGGTCCGCATGACTTACCTCCGGCGGGGGTGGGTCCGCGACGAGCAGGTCCGAGTCGGTGTCGCGGGCTTCCCTACGATAAGGGGCCGTCGACGGGTCACCGGGACCAGCGCCCGACCCGATCCGGCGGACGCTCCGCCGTCCAGAGAGGACTGTCAGCGATGACGCAGGTTCAGGCGCCACCCGGTCGTCCGGCACCACAGCCGTCCGGCGTCGCCCAGCGGCCGGTGATCCCGGCCGACCGGCGCGGCCGCGGTCGCATCGGGCCGGTGGCCGTGGGCCAGCTCGTGCTGCTGGAACTCTGCGCCCTGGCCGTCTGGGCGGCGCTGGGCGGGCCGCCCTGGCTCGCCGGCGCCGTGGCGTTGCTGTCGGTGGTGGTCGTGATCGCGGCCTTCGCCCGCCGGGGTGGCCGCTGGTGGTACGAGGACCTGCTGCTGCGCCGGCGGCTGGGCCGGCGCCGGGAGGCCGCCAGGAGCACGGTCACGGCCGGCCGCGCGGCGGATCCACGGCTGGCGGCGCTGGCCCCCGAGCTGAATGTGATAGAACTCACTGACCGGGGCACCCGGCTCGGCATCGGACAGGACGCGCACGGCTGGTTCGCCGCGGTGGCGGTGCAGGGCCGCGCGGGGGCCCCCGCCGGCTCGGTCGAGGCGGGTGTCGTGGACCGGGTGCTGCGTGTGCTCACCGACTTCACCGGCCCGGTCACCCGGGCCCAGGTGGTCTCGCACACCCTGGTCTGGTACCCGGCGCCGGGGGCGCCGCCGGCGGCCCACCGGACGGTCTGGGTGGCGCTGCGGCTCTCCGTGCGGGACGCCCGCGTCGAGACGGTCACCCGGGGCGGCGGGATGCCCGGGGTGCACCGCACGCTGGCCGCCGGGATCGGGCGGCTGGGCAAGGCGCTGACCGCGGCCGGGCTCGTCCACCGGCCGCTCGGCCGCGACGAGCTGCGCGCGGCGGTCGTCTCGGGAGCCGGGCTGGACCTGGCACCGACCCCGCAGGCGGAGACCTGGACCGGGCTGCGCGGCGGCGGCTGGACGCAACGCTGCCTGGCGCTGCGGCCCCGGGGCGACGCACCGTTCGGCCCGCTGGTGGACGCGGTCACGGCGACGTCCGCCCCGTCGCACACGCTGGCCGCCGTGGTGCTGCCGGGCGGGCGGGTCGCCCCGCCCCTGCTCCGCGTGGCGGCGCTGGACAACCACGTGGAGGCGCTGGTCAAGGCGGTGCGGGAGGTGGCGCGCCGGGCCGGCGCGCCGACCCGCCCGGTGGACGGCCAGCACGGCCCCGGCGTCTACGCCACCGCCCCGGTCGCCACCGTCGTCACCACCCTCGACCCGGCCGCCTGACCCGCCCGGGCGAAGGGGCGGGGCCGACGAGAAGGTTGGTTCCGCGGGTGTTGCAGGTGGGTCAGGGGCGGAGGTTGACGATCCAGCCGTAGAGGCCGACGACCCAGACCGCCAGCGGCACCAGCGCGATGATCAGCAGGATCTCCACGATGTCGAGCAGTCGGCCCCAGACCGGGGAGATCCGCTTGCCGGCCACGGTGAGCCCGTAGATGAGGCTCACCACGGCCGCGAGCACCAGGCCGCCGAGGACCAGGCCGAGGCGTACGCCCGTCGAGCCGTTGCCGAACGTGGCCGCGGCGGTCAGGCCGAGGCCCGCGGTGCCGGCGAACAGCACCGGGGTGCGCTGGGCCCGGCCGAGGAACGGCCGCGCGCGCAGCAGCGACAGCAGGGCCAGCACGAGGCAGAGCAGCACCGCGGCGAGCCGGCCGTCGAACGCGAGGATCACCTGGGCGCCGAGCACCAGCAGCGACACCGTCCAGAGCAGGCCGGTGAGGAACTCGTCGGCCCGCTCGCTGAGCTGGAGCACCCGCCGGCCGTCCACCGACTCGGTGTCGGACTTCAGGTCGTCGGGGCCGGTCGGGATGGACGGGACGGGCAGCCGGGCCAGCCGGTAGGCCGCCATCGGCAGGGCCGGCACCGCGCCGAACGCGATCGCCGCGACGACCGCGGCGGCTTCCGGCGCGTCGACCTTCTCGAACACGAGGCTGAGCAGCGCGCCGATGCCCGTGGCGGCGCCGACCCCGACCGCGCCGAAGAACAGCGGGAGCCGGTCGCCGACGGCCAGCGCGGCCACCGCGGCGCAGAGCACCACCGCCGTGGCGGCGAGGAGCACGTGCGGGGCGGCCAGTTCCGTCAACGGGCGGTCGCCGGCGAGCAGCAGCAGGCCGCCGACGCCCGCGTACGCCAGGCCGACGACCCCGAGCACCGACCCGGTGGCGCTGTCGGCGGCGGCCCGGGACAGCACGGCGGCGGTGACCACCAGGGCGACCGCGACGACCAGCGCGGCCAGCGCGCCCGGGAGGTGCGGCGGCCCGGTGAAGAGCGCCGCCACCGCGCCGGCGCCGAGCGCCGCCGCGGCGAACAGCACCGCGAAGGACCGGGTGGTGCCGACCTGCCACGCGCCCGGGCGCTGGTTGGTGGCGGTGGCCACCGCGTCGACGACGTCGTCGAAGACGATCTCCGGTGCGGCGGCGGACCGCGGGTTGAAGTAGAGCACCTCGCCGTCGCGGATGCCGAGCTGGGCCGGGGTGCGACCGCCGTCCAGCGGCTGCCCGCCGAGCCGGGCCAGACTCCAGCCGCCGTGCCGGACGCCCTCGTCGGCCAGGTCCTCACCCGCGTAGCGCAGCAGGGTGGGCAGCAGGTCGGCGAGCGGTACGTCCGACGGTAGCGCGAGGTCCATCCGGGTACGGGGCGCCACGATGGTGATCCGGCTCAGGCCGCCGGTCGCCGTCTTCGTCGCCACATGGCCTCCTCGCGCTCTTCTACGATCGCCCCTGGCCGGCGGTACCGACGCATGGGTTCCTGACGCCCACGGGAGATTACCTACGATGGCGGGCACGTACGATGCCCACCCGACGACTCCGGTCCCGCACAAAACTTCATCAGGGCCGCTTCTGGGGAGGAGACAGCCGTGAGCACGGTGGTGTTCCGCCGGCTCCCGCGTCAGCCGGGGCCTGCGCTGCCGCGAGGCGAGGTGGTGCTGGAATCGCCTCCGGAGCTGCCCGAACCGACCCCACGCGGGATGGGGCAGCTGCTGATGATCCTGCCCATGGTCTGCGGCGTGGGCGCGATGGCGTTCCTCTACGCGGGCCGGGGCGGCGGCACGATGACGTACATCGCCGGCGGCCTCTTCGGCGTCTCGATGCTGGGCATGGCGATCGGGTCGCTCAGCCACGGCAACGACGACAAGGCCGAGCTGAACGCCGAGCGGCGCGACTACATGCGCTACCTGGCGCAGATGCGCAAGCGCACCCGGCGCGCGGCCGAGCAGCAGCGGGCGGCGATGGCCTGGCGGCACCCGGAGCCGGACGCGCTCTGGTCGATCGCCGCCTCCCGCCGCCTGTGGGAGCGCCGGATCACCGAGGACGACTTCGGCGAGACCCGGATCGCCACCGGCCCGCAGCGCCTCGCCGTGGAGATCGTCCCGCCGGAGACCAAGCCGGTCGAGGACCTGGAGCCGATGAGCGCCATCGCGCTGCGCCGCTTCGTCCGCGCCCACTCGACCGTGCCGGACCTGCCGACCGCGCTCTCGGTGCGGGCGTTCAGCCGGGTGGTGCTGCGCGGCGACCGGGCGCCGGTGCTCGACCTGACCCGGGCCGCCCTGGGCCAGCTGGCCACCTTCCACGCCCCGGACGACCTGGTCATCGCGATCGTGGCCGCCCCGGACCGGCAGCCGTCCTGGGACTGGGTCAAGTGGCTGCCGCACAACCACCACAGCGCCCGGACGGACGCGGCGGGCGCCCGCCGGATGGTCTTCGCCAGCCTCGCCGAGGCCGAGGAGGCGCTCGCCGGCGACCTGGCCGGCCGGCCCCGGTTCGCCCCCGAGGCGAAGCCGCTGACCACCGCGGCGCACCTCGTGGTGGTGATCGACGGCGGTGAGGTCTCGGCGACCTGCCAGCTCATGGGGCCGGGCCTGCTCGGCGCGACCGTGATCGACCTCTCCGGCACCGTGCCCCGGGACGCGGGCCGCTGGCTGCTCTGCCTCGACGTGGGCGACGGCACCTCCCTCGACCTGGTGCGCGGCACGTCCTCGTCCCGCCTCGGCACGCCGGACCGGCTCGACGAGGCCGCCGCCGAGGGGCTGGCCCGGCAGATCGCCCCGTACCGGCTCTCGCAGCAGCAGACCACCTCGGACGAGCCACTGGCGCGCAGCATGGAGCTGCCCGACCTGCTCGGTGTCGGCGACGCCGCCGCGGTCGACGTGCAGCAGACCTGGCGTCCGCGCAGCCAACGGGACCGGCTGCGGATCCCGCTGGGCGTCGGGCCCGACGGCAACGTGGTCGAGCTGGACTTCAAGGAGTCCGCGCACGAGGGCATGGGCCCGCACGGCCTGGTGATCGGCGCGACCGGTTCCGGCAAGAGCGAGCTGCTGCGGACGATCGTCGGCGCGCTGGCCGTGACGCACTCCTCCGAGGAACTGAACTTCGTCCTGGTGGACTTCAAGGGTGGTGCCACCTTCGCCTCGCTGGAGGCGCTGCCGCACACCAGCGCGGTGATCACCAACCTGGCGGACGAACTGCCGCTGGTCGACCGGATGCGGGACGCGCTGGCCGGCGAGATGAACCGCCGCCAGGAGGTGCTGCGGGCCGCCGGCAACTACGTCTCCCGCTACGACTACGAGAAGGCCCGGGCGGCCGGCGAACCGCTGGATCCGATGCCCAGCCTGCTGATCATCTGCGACGAGTTCAGCGAGATGCTCGCCGCCAAGCCCGACTTCATCGATCTCTTCGTGATGATCGGCCGGCTCGGCCGGTCGCTCGGCGTGCACCTGCTGCTGGCCAGCCAGCGGCTGGAGGAGGGCAAGCTGCGCGGCCTGGACACCCACCTGTCGTACCGGATCGGTCTGCGGACCTTCTCGGCGGTGGAGAGCCGGATCGTGCTCGGCGTGCCCGACGCGTACGAGCTGCCCAGCGCGCCCGGCCACGGCTACCTGAAGACCGACACCAGCACCATGCTGCGGTTCCGGGCCGCGTACGTGTCCGGGCCGTACCGGGCGCCGGGGCAGGCCGTCGCGTCGTCGCGGGCGATGGTGCAGCGCCGGATCGTCCGGTACGGGGTGGACTTCGTGCCGGTGCAGAACCCGACCCTGCCGGCGCCGACCGAGCCCGAGCCGGAGCAGAGCGGCGAGGGCAAGGCCGTGGCGATGCTCGACGTGCTGATCGACCGGCTCAAGGGGCGGGGCCGCCCCGCGCACCAGGTCTGGCTGCCGCCACTGGCCGAGCCGCCGGGGCTGGGCGAGCTGCTCCCGCCGCTCACCGCCGACCCGAAGTACGGCCTCTGCACCGCCTCGTGGCGCGGCCGCGGGCAGCTCGCCGCTCCGATCGGCATCGTGGACCGGCCGTACGAGCAGCGCCGTGACCCGATGTTGGTGAACCTCGCCGGCGCCGGCGGCAACGTGGTGATCGTCGGCGCATCGCTGAGCGGCAAGAGCACCATGCTGCGCTCCATGCTCGCGTCGCTCGCGCTCACCCACACTCCGCGCGAGGTGCAGTTCTTCTGCCTCGACTTCGGTGGTGGCGCGCTGCGCAGCCTGGACGCGCTGCCGCACATGGCCGGCGTGGCCGGCCGGCGGGACACCGAGGCGGTGCGCCGCACCGTGGCCGAGGTGGTGGCCGTCCTCGACGACCGTGAGGCCCGGTTCGCCCAGCACGGCATCGACTCGGTGGCCAGCTACCGCCGCCGCCGGGCGGCCGGCGAGTTCGCCGACGACCCGTTCGGCGACGTCTTCCTCGTCGTCGACGGCTGGAACACGCTGCGCCAGGAGTACGAGGAGCTGGAGCAGACCATCACGACCCTCGCCAACCGGGGCCTGGGCTTCGGCGTGCACGTGGTGCTGACGGCCGTGCGGTGGGCGGAGATCCGGATCAACATGCGGGACCTGCTCGGCACGAAGCTGGAGCTGCGCCTCGGTGACCCGAACGAGTCGGAGATCGACCGGCGGGCGGCGGCGAACGTCCCGACCGGGTCACCCGGTCGCGGTCTGACCCGCGACAAGCTGCACTTCCTCACCGCCATCTCCCGGATCGACGGGCGCCGCGACATCGACGACCTGACCGAGGCGTCCGTCGCCCTGTCCAAGCAGGTCGCGTCGGCCTGGCCCGGCCGGCCGGCCCCGAGGGTGCGGCTGCTGCCGCGCAAGCTGGCCGTCAGCGAGCTGGCCCGGGTCGTCGACCGGTCGGCGCCGGGCCTGCCCATCGGCGTCAACGAGTCGGCGCTGGCCCCGGTCTACCTCGACCTCGTCAACGAGCCGCACCTGACGGTCTTCGGCGACGCCGAGTGCGGCAAGACCAACGTGCTGCGGCTCATCGCGCGGGGCATCACCGAGCGGTACACGCCGGCGCAGGCCCGGCTGGTCATCGCCGACTACCGGCGTGGCCTGCTCGGCGCCGTCGAGGGGGACCACCTGCTCGACTACGCGCCCTCGAACCAGGTGTTCGCGCAGGGGCTCGGCTCGATCCGCAGCGCGCTGTCCAACCGGCTGCCCGGCCCGGACGTCACCACCGCGCAGCTGCGCGACCGGAGCTGGTGGAAGGGGCCGGACCTCTACGTCCTGGTCGACGACTACGACCTGGTCGCCTCGGGCGGCAACAACCCGCTCAGCGCCCTGCACGAGCTGCTGCCCCAGGCCCGCGACATCGGCCTGCACCTGATCATCACCCGACGCGTGGGTGGCATCGCCCGGGCCCTCTACGAGCCGGTCCTGCAGCGCCTGCGCGAGCTGGACCAGCCTGGCCTGCTGATGTCCGGCAACCGGGAGGAGGGCGCGGTCTTCGGCACGTTGCGGCCGAGCCCCCAGCCGCCGGGCCGGGGCACCCTGGTGCGCCGTCGGGACGGCCAGCAGCTCATCCAGACCGCCTGGTCCGAGCCCATCTGACGAGCCGGCCGGCTTCGGGGTCGGCCGGGGGTGATCGCATCCGGTAGCCTGCGGCACGAGCGTCGCAGCCGACGAGAGGACCGTGTTGAGTACATCGTGGATGCCCGGCGGCGCGGGAGCGGCCGGTCTCGAGGGGCTCCTGCGGCAGGCGCAGGAGCAGCAGCGTCGGCTGGCGGACTTCCAGCAGCAGCGCGCCGAGCTGCGGGTCACCGGGGAGAGCCCGGACGGCCTGGTCCAGGTCACCGTCGACGGCGACATGAAGGTCGGCGACATCCAGCTCAACCCCCGCGCCATGCGGCTGGACAGCTTCGGCCTGGCCGAGTCGCTCCAGGCCGCGATCGACGCCGCCTACGCCGCGCACGCCGAGCGGCAGCGCGAGCTGGTGGAGGAGATGGTCGGCGGCGCGGACCTGGTCCGGCGGGCCGAGGCGGGGAAGGTCACTCCGGAGGAGTGGTTCCGCCACTTCGGGGTGGACATCAACGACCCACTGCGCCGGCTGCGCGGCTGACGACGAAGGGGGAGAACAGTGGCGAACACGGTCGATGTCGGTGCGATCAAGGGTGCCGCGAAGAAGCTCGCCGCGGAGGACGGCCCGAAGGCCTTCCTGCGGAACGCGAAGGAGAAGCTGGACGAGGTCAAGCTCTCCAGCCTGTCCATGACCATCCTGGGCATCGGTGCCGTGAACAGGCACAACGCGGTGATCGACGAGCACGTCGACAACCTGAGCAAGGGCGTCGAGCACCTCCAGAAGGCCGCCGAAAACCTCGAGAAGACCGCAAGCAACTGGGAGAAGTCGGACCAGCCCTGGGTGGTCAAGTGATCGCGCGGGCACAGGACGCAGGGAGGCGCTGATGCCGGAGATCCTGATCGCCAATTCCTCGGGCTCGGTGGTGGGGACGCACAGCGTCGCCGCGCAGACCGCGCCGGTCCGTACGCTGGCCGGAGCCGCGCGGGCCAACTGGGTCTGGTTGGTCGGTGCGGGTGTGGTCATCGCCGCCCTCATCCACCTGGAGTCCTTCGACAACGAAGAGATCTCCAAGGCCGTCAAGAACTGGGAGGAAGCGGCCGCCTATCTCGGCGGCGACCAGTTCGGCAAGGCGATGGAGAGCGTGCCGCCGTCCGACAAGGAGTGGAACTTCGAGGACCGCGAGGCGTTCGACAAGTTCGTGCAGCAGCTCAACATGGAGGTCGCGGCGCTCGCCACGGCGCTGACCGCCAACAAGGACGCGTTGCAGGGCATCCAGGAGCACTACAACGCCGTGATCGACGCGCTGTGCCAGGTGCTGTGGACGATCCTGATCGCGGTCATCGCGGCCGTGGCCCTCCAGGCGTTCCCGGCGACCGTTCCGCTGGCGAACGCGATCGGAGTGGCGGGCCTCACCGCCAGCCTGGCCATCATCGCACTCGTCTTCCAGGACATCGGGTCGTTGTTCTCCACCATCACGAGCTCGTTCCGCGGCGCCGACGTGCACCAGTTCACCGCCGAGTCCAAGCCGGGCTTCGCGACGGGGCCCGACCCCGACATCAAGGACATCAAGATCGACTGGGTGCAGGATTCGGGGTTCTACACGGCCTGAGTGTCAGGCCGGAAGGTGGGTGGCACCGTGTGGCAGACAGGCTTGTTCGTGTACGCGTTGGCGACCATCCCGGTGTTCCTCGTCCTCGGGCTGGTCGCGCAGATGTCCCGTTCGCGGATTGCCAGGCGCGCGATGGAGATCGTCCTGCTCAGCGGGGTGGCTGCGTTCGCGGTCGCGCTCGGCACCCTGGCGGACGACGCGACGCAGTGGGCGCTGGCATCGATGCTGGCCGTCATGTTCGTGGTGGGCCTGGTGCTGCACGTCCGCTCGTACTTCCGTTCCTCGTAAGGGGAACGGGTTTCCGGGCGGCCGTCGGTGCCGCCCGGGGGAGGGCTGCGCGGACTGGACGACGTCCGCTACGGTCTTCCGCAGGAGTGTCCGTCGGTGGGGTGATTTGCCTTGCCGCGGGGGAGGGGCGCGGCACTTGCGCCGCCACAAGATGACGGAAGGGTGTGAAGCATGGCGTTCGAGGTCGAAGCAGCGACTCTACATACCGCCGCGAGTGACGTGCGGTCCACGCGCAGCGAGGTCGACGGCGAGCTGAAGAAGCTGTGGAACGTGGTCGACGACCTGGCCATCGCCTGGAAGGGACAGGCGTCCACTGGCTTCCAGTCGCTGATGGTGCGCTGGAACGAGGACACGGCCAAGCTGCTGACGGCGATGGACAACATCGCCGACCTGCTCGACAAGTCGGGTACGACGCACCAGGTCAACGACGAAGAGCAGCAGCAGATGCTGGACAAGTTCCACTCTGCACTCAACCCGTGATCCGCCGAGACGAGCAGGGGAGGAACTCATGAGCATCAAGGTCGACTACGCGGTCCTCGAGAGCAGCAACCAGCAGATGCAGGCCATCTCGCGGACCATCGACGAGAAGCTGGACACGCTGCGTTCGATGCTGTCGAAGCTCCAGTGGGACGGTGAGGACCGTGCCGCGTACGAGCAGCACCAGGCGCAGTGGGACGCCGCCGTTCGGGACATCAACAAGATCCTGAACGAGATCGGTGGCGCGGTGGGCATCGCCCGCGAGAACTACGTCAGCACCGAGATGAGCAACGCCAAGGCGTGGAACTGACACAAACGCCGACGCGGCTCCGGTCCGGTTCGACCGGGCCGGAGCCGCGACGCGTTGTGCGCCGATAGGTCCTGGGGGAGTCATGCGTACGGGGAAGCCTTCGCGGCCGTTGCTCAGGGTGGCCGTCGCAGCGGTGGCGTTGGCCGTCGGCGCCGGGACCGGCCCGCTGGTCGCGCCCGATCCGGCACACGCCAACACCGTGCGCAGCCTCCAGTGGTACCTGGACACGCTGAAGATCCCGCAGGCCCACAAGATCACCAAGGGTAAGGGCGTCACCGTCGCGGTCGTCGACAGCGGCGTCGACGCGAGCCTCCCCGACCTGCGCGGCCAGATCCTTCCGGGCAAGGGTGTGGGCTCCGCGACCGCTTCCGACGGCCGGCGGGACGACGACAAGGAGAAGGCCCACGGCACGTCGATGTCGGGCATCATCGCCTCGCGCGCGGGTGGCGGCGCGATGCGGCACCTCGGCATCGCGCCGGAGGCCCGGATCCTGCCCGTTGCCCTCGGCAGGCCCTTCGACTCGGGGGACATCGCGGATGGCATCCGGTGGGCGGCCGATGCCGGGGCTGACGTGATCAACCTGTCCGTCGGGACTGGTGTGGCGGCGCCGTCCGATCTGAGTGCGGCCGTCCGGTACGCCCTGGACAAGGACGTGGTCCTGGTCGCCTCCGCGGGCAACACCAAGCAGAACGACCGCACCGTCACCAGCCCGGCGAACATCCCCGGCGTCATCGCCGTGACCGGTCTGGCGAAGAGTGGTGGGTTCTTCGCGGAGAGCGTCACCGGCCAGGCGGCCGTGCTCGCCGCGCCGATGGAGGACATCATCTCCCCCCGGCCGAAGTCGGTCTCGCCCAACGGCTACGGCCTCGGCAGCGGCACCAGCGACGCCGCCGCCATCACGTCCGGTGTGGCGGCGCTGGTCCGCGCGAAGTTCCCGGACCTCGACGCGGCCAACGTGGTGAACCGGCTGATCCGCACCGCCCGCGACAAGGGCCCGGCCGGCCGCGACAGCCAGTACGGCTTCGGCGCGGTCGACCCGCTCGCCGCGTTGACCCGTTCCGTGCCGGCGGTGGACGCGCACCCGCTGCTCGCCGGCGCCGCGACCGGTGCCGGCCCCTCCGCGGGCGCGGCCGACCCGGCGGAGGACGACGGGCCGGCCGTGTCGATCAGCATGAAGAAGGGCACCGGTGCGCTCATCCAGGCGGGGCTCTGCCTGGCTGTTCCCCTCGCCCTGCTGATCCTCGTGATCGTGCTGGTGCGCCGGTCCCGGCGGAAGCCGACGCCCGCCGGCCCGCCCGGGTTCGCGCCGCCCGGCGGTCCACAGTCGGGCCCGCCCGGTTACCCGCCACCCCCAGGCTACCCGCCGCCCGGCGGCGCACCGGGGATGCCACCCGCCAACCCGCAGGTCGGCCCGCCGGGGTATCCGCCGTCCGGCGGCGTGTCGACGGGGATGCCGACCCAGGCGGGCCCCCCGCCCGGGTACGGCCCGACGCCGCCCGGCGGGCCCCACCCGTACGGCGTGCCTCCGGCACCCCAGGCGGGCGCCTGGTCGCCGCCGGGCGCCGCGCCGACGGCACCGCCACCTCCGCCGGCTCCCGGCGGGCACCAGCAGTAAGCCAGATTGTCAGTCGGCGACGGGGAGGAACCGATGACGGAAGACCGGACGAGCCCACGGGTGGACAGGACGGAGCAGCCGGACGAGATCCGGGTGGACACCCCCTACATGCCCATCACCCCGCTGGCACCCACCGTGCACATCAGCGGCATCACGATGGACAACGTCAACCGGGCGCAGACGCCCTCCGGCTTGGTGCCGGGGGCGGGCGAGAGCGGCGACAACACCGAGTGGGACGCGTCCAGCCTGGACAGTGCCATCGAGTGGCTCGAGTCGCACGCCTCCTTCCTGAACAAGCAGTCGTACACCATGGTCGAGATCCAGGACAAGATGGGCGGCACCACCGGCGGCGCCGGCGTGAATGCCGTGGGTGGCGGTGGATCGAGCCCGCTCGGCGGCTTCGACCGGGCCGGGGACCTTGCCCGCAAGCACTCCAGCCTGTTCACCAGCACGCAGCAGAACGTCCGCACGCTCGCCCAGGATCTCTACAAGGCGGCGAACGCGCTGCGTGAGGTCAAGGAGAACTACGAGACGGCGGAGAAGGCCAACGCCATGTCCGCGGCCGAGATGGAGCGCGCCTTCAGCGAAGCCTCCACCAGCGGATCCAACGGCTGAACGGGGAGGGTGACAGGATGCCGAGCTGGGAAGAGATGTGCCAGCAGGTCGTGATCGCGGGCCGGCCGGGCGACGTCGCCAGTGCCGCGCTGGGCTGGGACCAACTGCTGAAGAACCTGAACTCCGTCAAGGAGAGCCTGGAGAAGAACGTCAAGGATCTGGGTGAGGTGTGGAAGGGGCCGGCGTACGACTCCTTCAAGACCCACGTCGAGCAGATCGCGAAGAACGCGGGCCGGATCGTCGAGGACGCCGAGAGCCAGAACGGCATCGTACGGTCGCTCAATGACGCGGCCGACAAGCTGAGCGCCGCGCAGGCCGAGTTCCCCATCCCCGCGAGCTGCGTCAACGACGTGCTGGAGGCGCGCAACGGCCGCCTCGTGATCAGCACCGGCTTCTTCGAGATGAAGGTCAAGCCCGACTTCCTCGGCCTGCTCGACCCGCTCACCTCGCTCGCGGACTGGATCAACGACAAGTCCGAGGAAGCGGCCAAGGTCTACAACCAGGTCAGCGGCGAGTACACGACGATCGACTCCGGCACGCCCGGCCAGACCACCCCGAGCATCAGCCAGTCGCCGGAGGTGGAGACCCCGAACCTCGGCGGTGGCCCCGGCGCCGGCAGCACCGGCAAGGTGCCGGGCATGGGCGGGATGCCCTCCACCGGCGGCATGCCGGGCATGGGCGGCACGCCGTCGCTCAACTCGGCCGACATGCCCGGCACGGGGAACACGGGGATCGGCTCCACCACCCACCCCGACCTCACCGGTGGCGGCTACGACCCGAGCGGCGGCTACACGCCGAGCACCGACAGCCTCCCCGACGACTACGGCAGCGGTCTGGCCGGTGCCGCCCCGAGCACGCCGGGCCTCGGCGGCGGCGGGCTGCCGGGGACCTCGGGTCTCGGCTCCGGTGGCCTGGGCGGCGGCGGTGGTGGGTTGGGCGGCGGCGGCCCGATCCCGGGCGGCGGCTCGCTCGGCCGCCCGGTGACCCCCAACATGATGCCCATGATGGGCGGTGGCGCGGCCGGCGCCAACAGGGGCGGCGGCGGCCGGGGCGGCAAGCTCGGCGCCGGCAAGCTCGGCGCGGGCGGCATGGGGCCGATGATGGGCGGCGGCGCGGCCGGCAACGCCGGCCGTGGCGGCGGTCGCGCGGGTGCCAAGGGCGTCGGCGTACGCGGTGCCGGCATCGCCGGGATGGGTGGCGCCGGCGGTGCCGGCTACGGCGAGGAGGAGCTTCCCCGCAACACCTGGCTGGAGGAGGACGAGGACGTCTGGGGCGCGGACGGCGGCGGCACGCCCGGCATCCTGCGCTGACATCGTCCTGCCGAGCGCCGTCCACCTGACGTGGTGGGCGGCGCTCGGCGCTGTCCGACAGCCTCCGCGCCGTCGACCGGCGACGTGGGCCGTCTCCGCCGTGGCCGGGCCGTACTCCGCCCGTTCCCCGTTTCCGCCCGTCGGGTGCGTCGGCGTCAGGCGGTGGAGGCGGTGTCGGGCCCGGCCGGGCGGCGGCCCGGGCGCCAGCCCCGGCGCCGGCCGCGGATCAGGATCGGCTTGACGGCCAGCAGCAGCGTGGCGAGGAGCGCGCCGACGGCGGCGACCCACACCGCGACGGTGCCCTGCCAGGCAAGCGGGTCCGTGGTGGGGGGCGGCGGCGGCATCGCGCCGGCCGGCGGGTCGCTACGGGTGCCGAGCAGGCTCGCCACCGCCCGGTACGGGTTCACCACGCCGTGGCCGACCTCGGCGTTCCGTCCCTCCGGCGGGCTGTCGGCCGTCCGGATCAGCCGATCCTTTACCTGGGCCGGAGTGAGGTTCGGGTGGGCGGCCCGGACCAGCGCGGCCACCCCGGAGACGTACGCGGCGGCGAAGCTGGTGCCGCCCTGCGGCAGGAACAGGTAGCCCGTGCCGCCGGGTGCGGGACCGAGGATGTTCAGCCCGGGCGCCGCGATGGAGACGTAGTCCCCGGCCACCGAGCTGCCCACGTGCCCGCCCTGCTCGTCCACCCCGGCGACCGCGATCACGCCGTCGTACGCGGCCGGAAACTTGGCACGGTCCTGCTGGTTCTCCTGCCGGTTGCCGGCGGCGGCCACCACCACGACGCCCTGGTCGAGGGCGTAGTTGACGGCCGACTTGAGTCGCTCCGTGTCCAGGGTCGTCAGCGACAGGTTGATCACGTCGGCGCCGTTCTGCACCGCGTACTCGATCGCCTCGGCGATCTGCCCGGGCAGGCCCTCGTCGCGGGTGATCTTGGTGTCCAGCAGGACGCGTACCGGAAGGATCTTGGCCTGCGGCGCGATGCCGGTGAACGGCCCGCCGGTGTCATCCCGCCCGGCGATGATGCCGGCGATGATCGTGCCGTGCCCGGCCTCGTCGCAGCGGCCCTGCTGCTGCGACAGGCCGTTGAAGTCCCGGCCCACCTTGACCTGGCCCTGCAGGACGGGGTGGCTGGCCGAGACGCCGGAGTCGATGACCGCGACGGTGACGCCGGCGCCCCGGGAGAGCCGCCAGGCCGACTCCGGTTCGAGCCGGTGCATCGGCCACGGTTTCTCGGCGGGAGCGGCGTCGCCGGCAGGGCCGCAGCGGGGGACTGCCGCTGCGGCGGGCGACGGGGCGACGACGGCGGTGCCGAGCAGGACCGCGGCTGCTCCACAGAGGACGGCGCGGGCGCCGCGCCCAGGACGGCGGGCCGGCTCGGTCCCGCCCGGTCGGAAACTCTCGCGCACGCGGTGAGATTACCGTCGCGCGTCGGCGGCGGTGGCCGCCGCCTCCGGCGTCAGGGGCGGTCGGCGCTCTCGGGCGTCTTGTCGGTGAAGAGGGCGAGCAGGTCACCCACCTGCCGGTCGGCCTCGGCGGGGTGCCGGAACCGCCCGGCAGGGTTGATCGTGTACTCGTTGCGCCGGCCCACCCGGGTGCGGTTCAGGTAGCCGCCGGCCTCCAGGTCGGCGACGATCGCCTGGGCGGCCCGTTCGGTGACGCCCACCTCGTCCGCGACGTCGCGCAGCCGGGCGGTGGGGTTGCGGGCGATGGCGAGCAGCACGTGCCCGTGGTTCGTGAGGAACGTCCAGTTCCGGGTGCTCCCGTTCTCCCCTGTCGTCGCCATGTCGTCATCGTATGGCGCGCCTTTCGGGTTTCCGCCGCGCCCTCGTGCGGGAGGCCCGCCCGACGTCCGCAGCCGGGCGCGAACATATGAAATGCATATCACGCATCCCTTGACGTACCTTCGAGTGCGTGTGACCGTGGGGACTGCCCGCGTCCAGCGTCGGCCGGGATGACCAGGTCGTTCACGTGAGGGGCGAGGTGAGGGAGATGAGTCGTCCCGGATCTCCCGGCGCGCAGCCGGGCCCGGAGTGGAATCCGTCGGAGCCGGCACCGGGGGGCTCGACCGCCGTGCGGGACGCCCTCCCCACTCCCGGCGACCCGGAGCAGGCGTTCGCCGAGTTGCAGGCCGGCAACCGCCGGTTCGTCACCGGCACCCCACGCCACCCCAACCAGGACGCCGGGCATCGTGCCGCGGTCGCGGACGGGCAGCACCCGTTCGCGGTGATCGTCGGCTGCTCCGACTCCCGGCTCGCTGCGGAGATCATCTTCGACCGCGGCCTCGGCGACCTCTTCGTGGTGCGCACCGCCGGGCACACGGTCGGCCCCGAGGTGCTGGGCAGCGTCGAGTACGCCGTGACGGTCCTGCGCACGCCGCTGGTGGTGGTCCTCGGGCACGACTCCTGCGGGGCCGTCCAGGCGGCCCGCGCGGCGGACACCACCGGCACGCCCCCGGCCGGGCACCTGTGCGCCGTGGTGGACGCCGTGGTGCCCAGCCTGCGCCGCGCCGCCGCCGAGGGCGTGGACGACATCGACCGGATCGTCGACATCCACATCGCGCAGACCGTCGAGGCGATGCTGGACAGGTCGGCCGTGCTCGCCGCCGAGGTGGCCGCCGGGCGCTGCGCCGTCGTGGGCATGTCGTACCGGCTGGCCGCCGGCGAGGCGCGGGCGGTCACCGCCGTGCCCGGCGAGGCGCGGAGGGTCGCCGCCGCGCCCACCGGGCCGGGCGCGGTCGACGGGGCACAGCCGGCCGCCAGCGCCGCCCTCGCCTGACCGGTTCCCGCGCTCGCCCGCCCCGGCCCGGCCGCCCGACGCCCGCTCACGAGGGCCACAAGCGCCGCCGACGAGGGCTACAGACGCCCGGCGACGAGGGCCACAGACGCCGGCAGGGCACGGGCGACCACCGGCCGTGGACGCCGACACGGCGACAGACGCCGACAGGGCCGCCCCGCGACTGCGGGGCGGCCCTGTCGTTGGCTGCCGTCAGAGCAGCGACACGTGCACGTGGTCCGTATGGTTCGACGGGCCGCTGTAGGACTTCCAGCCGGTCGCCGGGAACCAGATCTGCCGGTTCCAGATCACGTAGTAGATGCCGAGCCGGTCGGCGTTGCGGACCAGGAACGCGGTCAGGTTGTTGCCGTACATGTAGGTGTCGTCGTTGTGCCAGGGGGCGAAGCCGCTCCGCTGCAGCGACCAGTCGCAGGCCCGGCCCTTCGGATGCTCGTACGGCCCGCCGGAGCGGTAACAGCCGACGAAGCGGTTGAAGCCGGCCCGCTTGACCTCCTTGTACATGTGCAGCGTGCGCGCGGTGATGCAGCCGGAGGTGGTGGGGTCGTTCTCGGTGCAGGACAGGGGCTTCCAGTCGCCGTCGGCAGTACGACCCGGTGCCATCCGGGCCACCGGCGAGGTGGCGACCACCTTGCCGCTGGTCAGGCCCCTGCCGCCGACCAGTGCGAGCGCCTTCTCCGCCTCGCGCTTGCCGCGGGCCATCTCGTTGGTCAGCTTCGTCTGCTCGCGAACCTCGGCGTCGAGCGCCAGCTTGGCCTGCTCGGCGCGGTTCTTGACCGCGTTCACCTCGGCGAGCTTCTTGGAGTTGACCAGGTTCAGCTCGTCGAGGGCGGCGGCGCGCTTGACGAACGAGTCGGGGCTGGCGGTGTCCAGCAGCATCGACACCGCGCCGATCCGCCCGGTCCGGTAGGACTGGGCGGCGATCTGGCTCACCTGCGGGGCCAGCGCTGCCAGGTCGGCCTGCGCCCGGTCGACCTCCAGGGCCAGTTCCAGTTGGCGCTTCTTCGACTTCGCGAGCTTCGCCTTGGCCTGGACGTAGTTGCGGTTCCGCGCCTCGATCAGGTCGTTGAGCAGCTTGGGCTCGTCGTCCCCGTGGCCGGAGGGCTGGGGCGGCGGGGTGGGTGCGGCCGCCGCCTGGAGGGGCCCGGCGAAGACGGCCAGGGCGGCGATCACGGCCACCACAGGGGTCAACCAGCGGCGTAGGGGTGCCGTCACATTTTTCCCTTCCGTCGACCGCCGACCGGGTTAGCTGACGGGTTCGGGGCGGAAGTGGCCCCTACCGCTGTCGCGGATTCACCCCACGTACCTGGGTCCCCGGCTCGCCTGGCGGCGATTGGGCGGCGGCACCGCAGGCGCCGCTGCGCGCCTTCGGCGGTGACCGGCAGCGAGGTTACCCGAGAGCCCTGCCGGGGATCTACGTCCCTAAGCCGACTAAATGCGTTATTTCGTAGCGGCGGAGGGTGACCAGTGACGCGTTTATCAGGCGGGACGTCCTGATCGGTCACGCTGAGGAGTTTCACCATGCGGTGTCCGTGCTCCCGTCGCGGTCGGGCCACCCGGCGGGGGCGGCGGAGGGGGCGTTTCCGGCGCGCGGCCCGCTGAGGGCCTCCAGCGCCTCGGAGCGGTCGGCCGCCGGCCGGGGAGCCGGCGGGGTCGGGGGTGCGCCGCGGTCGGCTGACTCGCCGCCGCGCCGGCCGGCCGTGGTCACCACGGCCGCGAGCCCGGTGGTCAGCGGCACGGCGGCGATCAGGCCCAGGGTGGCGACCGCGCTGCGGACGATCTCCTGGGCCAGGAACTCGCTGGTCAGGATCTGGCTCACCGCCCGGGAGTCGGCGGTCAGCAAAAGCAGCACCGGCAGCGAGGCCCCGGCGTACGCCAGCACGATGGTGTTCACCGTCGAGGCGATGTGCGCGCGGCCGACCCGGGTCGCCGCCCGGTACAGCTGCATCCGGGACAGCCCCGGGTTGGCGTGCGCCAGCTCGGTGACCGTCGCGGCCTGCGTCACGGTGACGTCGTCGAGCACGCCGAGCGAGCCGATGATGATCCCGGCGAGCAGCAGGCCGTGCAGGTCGACGTCGGCCTGGAACATCGACAGCGTGGTGGCGTCCTCGCTGCCGAACCCGGTCAGGTGGGTCGCCGCGGTGGCGATCGTGCCGAGTACGCCCGTCAGCACCAGGCTGCCCAGCGTGCCGAGCACGGCGACCGAGGTCTGCGCGGTCACCCCGTGCGTCAGGTAGAGCACCACGAACATGATCAGTGCCGCGCCGACGACCGCGACCAGCAGCGGTGGGCTGCCGGCGCTGATGCCGGGCAGCACGAAGGTCAGCAGGATGGCGAAGCTCGCCGCCAGGCCGGCCAGCGCCGCGAGCCCCCGCCACCGCCCGAACGCGACGATCGCGGCGGCGAACAGCACCACCAGCCAGAGCAGCGGCTTGCCGCGCTGGTGCTCGGCGATGTTGTAGGCGCTCGCCGAGGGGTCGGCGGGATCGGTGAGCTGGACCAGGACGATCTCGTCGCCGACCGCGACCGTCGGCGCCCCCGGCCCTGCCGGTACGGGCGTCTCCACCTGCTGGCCGGCGTCGGGGCCGTCGTCGACGCGCACGGTCACGGTGCCGCAGGGGCCCTCCGCGGCGCCCTCCGGCGCCTCGGGGGTGGGCGGGCACGGCTCCGTCACCACCCGGGTCACCGTGCCGTGGTGGCGGGGCGGATCGGTGCCGGGCGCGGCGTCCGGTGCGTCCCACGGCCAGAGCAGCAGGGCCGCGATCAGGGTGGCGACGAACAGGGGCACCACCGTCGCGACGAGGATCCGCCGCACCCCCGGCGGGGCGGACGGTGCGGGACGGGTGTGGTCGGCGCCCATCGAGTGTCTCCCAACGAATCCAGGGCGGGGTACGTGCCGGCGGGCCGGCCGGTTCGGCGTGCCCGGGTGACCGCCGCGGCGGATCGCCCTGGCGTGGCGGGCCGGTCACGCGCCGCGACGGCCCGGCCCGGCCGGTCGCGGTCGCTCGACACCGTCGCCCGGTCGGGGCGGCGGTGCGGACGGCGCGGAGTGCGGAGGGCCACCGGCCGAATGGTAGCCATCCCGACATCCGGCCGCAGGTCGTGAGGGCTGGTGTCGGCCGCGGGCCGTCCCGTCCGGCAACCCGGTCACCGTCCGGGCGCCGCCGGTCGACCGTCCCGTGGTGGCCGACCTGGCGGTCTCGTCCGGGGCGGATTCGCCGTCGGGTGCGCCGGTCGCCCCCGGACGCACCGGCCCCGGGGGCTACCGTGGTCGGTGTGCGGGCGGCGGCGACGGTGACGGCGGGGCGATGGGCCCGGCTGCTGCTGCTCGTCGGCACGCTGTTCGGCCTGGCCGCGATGCACACCCTCGGCCACGGCTCGCACGCCGTGGGCCATCCCGCCGAGGTCTCCGCGCACGCCGTTGCCGCGGCCGGTGCGCACGACGCTTCGCAGGCGCCGCCCCGGCACGACACCGTTGCGCCGCTCCGTCAGGACCCCGCCGCGCCGCCCCGCCACGACACCGCCGCGCCGCTCGGTCAGGACCCCGCCATCGCGTACGTCGTCCCGGCGGCGCTGTCCGGCGTCGTGGGCTGCGCGGGCGACTGCCCGCACGAGCGGTTCCTCCCGTCCGGCGGGGCGGGCGGCGAGCTGCCCTGGTGGGGCGTGTGCCTGGCGGTGCTGGGCGCGCTCGCCGCCCCGCTGCTGCTCGCCGTGCTGCTGCTGGCCGGCCTACAGGCCGCCGGCCTGGCGGGCCAGGGGACGGGCGGGCCGGCCCGGTCGCCCCGCGCCCCGCCGTCCCGGCCGGTCGGCCTGCGGCTCGCCACGGTCTCGGTGCTGCGCAGATAGGACGCCCCGGCGCGGCCCGGTCAGCCGGTCCGCGTCCCCCGTCCTGCTGCGTACGTTTTGACACCGAAAGGCCCAAACGTGACCACTCGTACCATTGCGCGCCGTGCCGCCCTGGCCGGCGCCACCGTCACCGCCGCCCTGGTCCTGACCGCCTGCGGCGGCGGCGACGGGCACTCGTCCCCGGGCGCGGGGCACGGCACGCCCGCCACCAGCGGGCCGGCGGCCACGGCGTCCGGCGCGGCCGCCTTCGGCGACGCCGACGCGATGTTCGCCCAGATGATGATTCCGCACCACCGGCAGGCGGTGGAGATGGCGGAGCTGGCCGCCACGCGGGCGGCGGACCCGGAGGTCAAGCGGCTCGCCGGGGAGATCAAGGCCGCCCAGGCGCCCGAGATCGCCACCATGAGCGGCTGGTTGTCGGCGTGGGGGCGGCCGGTGCCGTCGCCCGGCGCCGAGACGCCGCACATGGAACACGGCATGCCCGGCATGATGTCCGACGCCGACATGAAGAAGCTGGCGGCGGCCTCCGGGCGGGAGTTCGACCGGCAGTTCCTGACCATGATGATCGCTCACCACGAGGGCGCCGTCACCATGGCCCGGGACGAGCTGGCCCGGGGCGTGAACGCGGAGGCCAAGGCCCTGGCCCAGCAGATCGTCACCACCCAGCAGGCCGAGATCGACACGATGCAGAAGATCCTCGGCCGGCTCTGACCCGGGCCGGGCGCGGGGGCGGGCCCGGGGCGGGGC
>NZ_JBFAVI010000067.1:0-33900 GCF_040679695.1 Micromonospora sp. NPDC052213 | reverse complement strand
ACGGTGTCGTCGGTGAACGCCCCGGCCACGGCGAGGACGACGACCGCGAGCACGACCAGGGCGGCGCACCGGGGTGGCCGGGCCCGCGTCCCGCTCGACGAGCGAGCGGTCGTCGACATCGTACGCGATGGTGCTGGTCACCCGGACCACGCCGCTGACCTGCCCGGCCAGCCGCCCCGCCAGCTCGACCGCGCTGCGCCGGTCCAGCCGGCCGTCGAGGGTCACCTCACCGTCGCGCACCTTGACGGTGACCAGGCCGTCCCGCACCGCGAGCACCCGGCGCAGCACCTCCTGCACCACGTCCTCGCGGATCTCCGCGTCCGTACGCAGGTGCACCCGCAGCAGGTCGCCCCGGGTGACGATGCCGACGAGCCGGCCCAGATCGTCGAGCACCGGCAGCCGCTTCACCGACTCCCGGTCCAGTTGCCGCGCGGCGGCGGAGATGGCCGCCTCCGGCCAGGTGGTCACCGGCGGCGCGGTCATCAGTTCGCGGGCCAGCAGCGCGTCGGCCTTCTCCCGGGCGCTGCGGCGCCGCCGCCCCTCGAAGATCCGCCGCTCGTCCGGGTGCCCGGCCCGCTCCACCTTGTGCAGCAGATCCGACTCGGACACGACGCCGAGCACCCGGCGGAACCCGTCCACCACGGGCACGCCGCTGATGCCCCGCCGGACCAGCGCGTCGACGATCTCGCGGTAGGGGGTCTCCTCCCCCACCGTCGCGACGTCCCGCGTCATCACGTCGCCCACCTGCCACGTCCTCATCACGACCTCCCTGCCGTTGGCACCTGCGACGGTATGGCCGCGACCGCCCGCCGGATCAGGGTCGCGGGACCGGGTCGGCACGGCCGGGTGGACCGGTGTGGAAGGGGCCCAAGGTCCCGGTCCGGCGGGGCCCGGTCGGCCCTGCCCGGCGGGTGTCGGCGGGTGTCCAATGGAGATGCCACCGGAAGCGCGGTGCGAGGTACACGAAGGGACGTGGAGACAATGACCGCGACCGAGCGGATCACCACCGGGACCATCGCCCCTGCGGCGCAGATCCGGCGCCCCGCCGAGACCACCCGGGAGCGTGCCACCCGGTACGTCTTCGCCGGCATCCGCATCGCCCTCGGCTGGACCTTCCTCTGGGCGTTCCTGGACAAGGTCTTCGGCCTGGGGCACGCCACCGAGGCGAAGAACGCCTGGATCAACGGCGGCAGCCCCACCAAGGGCTTCCTGACCTTCGGCGCGGCCGGCCCCTTCAAGGGCTTCTACAACGGCATCGCCGGGGCCGCCTGGGCGGACGTGCTCTTCATGACCGGCCTGGCCGCGATCGGCGTGGCGCTGCTGCTCGGCATCGGGATGCGCGTCGCCGCCGTCGCGGGCGTGGTGCTCTACGTGATGATGTGGACGGTCGTCCTGCCCCCCGAGAACAACCCCTTCCTCGACGACCACCTGCTCAACGCGGCCCTGCTGGTCGGTCTCGCGCTCGTCAACGCCGGCGCCACCCTGGGCCTGGGCGCGGCCTGGGCGAAGCTCCCCCTCGTCCGGCGGCTCCCCTGGCTCCGCTGACCTGGTCCGGCACCTCACCCCCAGCGGGCGTCACCACCGGTGACGCCCGCTGGTCCGTGCGTACGCCCGACTCGTCGCGCCCGGCCGCGTCCGGCTCTCCTGCCCGAGGGCGTCGAGGCTCGCGCATCGCCGACACGTCGACGCACGCGAACTCCTCCCGGGACCGCCGCGCGCCGACCGGTCGCCATCCGGCAGGATGGTGACCGGGACATCAGGACCGAAACGGCAGGAGACTCCCGTATGAACCAGGCAGCAGGCGCCCGCTCCGGCAAGCCCGAGGTGGGCCCGATCGAGGGCGCGCCGCCCGCCGATCTCGTCATCGAGGACATCACCGTCGGCGAGGGACCGGAGGCCCAGCCGGGGCAGCTGGCCGACGTCCACTACGTCGGGGTCGCGCACTCCACCGGCCGCGAGTTCGACTCCTCCTGGAACCGGGGCGAGACGTTCCAATTCGGGCTCGGCGCCGGGCAGGTCATCGCCGGCTGGGACCAGGGCGTGGTGGGCATGCGGGTCGGCGGCCGGCGCCGGCTGACCATCCCGCCGCACCTGGGCTACGGCAACCGGGGCGCCGGTGGCGTCATCAAGCCGGGCGAGACCCTGGTCTTCGTCGTCGACCTGGTCGGCGTCCGCTGAGCCGTTGAGCACGGGCCCGGGCCGACCCGCCCACGCGCGGTCGGCCCGGGCCGCACACGCACCCGATCGGCGGGGGCGGTCAGCAGGCGCACCCGATCGGCCGGGGGTGGTCAGCAGGCGACGAGCTCCCGGTCGGCGCACGAGTCGACGATCGGGATGACCCGGTGCAGGCCGGTGGCCCGCAACACCCGCGCGACCACCGGGTCGGGGTGCAGCAGCACCAACTCGCCGCCCCGGGCGCGGATGCGCAGGTGCGCGGCGACGAGCGCCCGCACCCCCGCGGCGGAGAGCACGCGGACGCCCGAGAGATCCAACCGGAGCACCGGCCGGGCGGGGGCCGCCCAGAGCGCGGAGCGGAACGCGGCGACCGTGGCGATGTCGACCTCGCCGACCGCCCGCACGTCCACCACGTAGTCGTCCACGCTGACCTCGACGTGGAACCTGTCCTCACGCTGCCCCATGCCGACGAATCTAGCCCCCACCACCGACATTTCCGCCCTGCCCAGTGACGGGATCCGGGTCCACCCAGGGTCACCCCCGAGGGCCTCCCTGATCCTCCTCAGGGAGGAGGAACGCACCACCGCGATGATCGGCGGGTGCCACACCGGCGGGCGAGAATGGGCCGATGGTCGCTCCTCCCCGTCCCCGCGCGCCGTGGCTGATCCGTCCCGTCCGTGAGCCCGCCACCCTCCCGCCCCCGCTCGACGGGCCGTGGGCCCCCACCGACCGCCGGCTCGACTCCGCCGTGCTGCTGCCCCTGCCCGACGGCGTCGCCGGCCCCGAGGACGTGGTCGTCGACCCGTCCGGGCGGGTGGTCAGCGGGACCGAGGACGGCCGGCTCTGGTGGTGGCCGGTGGACGCGCCGCCGGGCACCCGGCCCCGGCCGCTCGCCGAGACCGGCGGCCGACCGCTGGGCGTGGAGGTCGACCCGCTCGACGGCAGCCTCGTCGTGTGCGACGCGTACCGGGGGTTGCTGCGGGTGACCGGTGACGGGACGGTGCGGGAGTTGGGCGGGGTCGGCGCGAGGGCGCACCTGGCCGACAACGCCACGGTCGCCCGCGACGGCACCGTCTACTTCACTGACTCCTCCGACCGCTTTCCCGTCTCGCACTGGAAGCGGGACCTGCTGGAGCACCGGCCCAACGGGCGGGTGCTGGCGTACGACCCGCGCAGCGGGCGCACCGACGTCGTCTGCGCGGGGCTCTACTTCCCCAACGGGATCGCGCTCACCCCGGACGAGTCGGCGCTGATGCTGGTGGAGACCGCCACCCACCGGCTGGTGCGGGTCGCCCTGCCCGACGGGGCGGTCACCGTGCTGGCGGATCTGCCGGCGTACCCGGACAATCTGACGCCGGTCGGCGACGGGACGTACTGGATCGCGCTGCCCAGCCCCCGGGTGCCGCTCGTCGAACGGCTGCTGCCCCACCCGCGGCTGCGCCAGCTCGTCGCGGTGCTGCCGGCCGCCGTGCAGCCGAAGCCGCTGCGCTACGGCCTGGTCGCGCTGGTCGACGGCGAGGGGCGGGTGCTGCGGACCCTGCACGGGCCGCGCGGGAGCTACGACATGGTGACCGGCGTGCGCCAGCACGGCGAGCACCTCTGGCTGGGCAGCCTCACCGGCACCGGGATCGCGCGGGTGCCGCTGGCCTGAGCCACGGCGACACCGGCCGGACCACGTCCGGCACGACCGTGGACCGCGTCCGGCGGCACGACGAGACCCGGCCACGTCCGGTGACACGACGACGCCCCGCCGGCCTGGCAGGTCGGGGACCGGCCCGCCTGGCGGCGGACCGGTCCCCGGTGTGCGTACGGCCTGGTCAGCCGCCGCGGACGGACGGCGCCGGCACCGGCGAGCCCCCGGCCACGGCGCCCGGGTGCGGGGCCTGCGACGGGGCCGGCCGGAGCCCGGCCGGCACCGGCAGCGCGCTGCCCTTGGCGAACTCGTCCCAGCCGACGTTCCACGCGGTCCAGCCGTTGCCCTCGTTCAACCCGACCTCGGTGCCCTTGATGGTGACCAGGTCACCGACCTGCGTGACGCCCATCAGCCAGTCCGCGGCCTCGTTGGAGACGTTGGTGCAGCCGTGCGAGACGTTGGTGTTGCCCTGGTCCCCCACCGACCACGGCGCCGCGTGGATGAACTCACCGCCCCAGGTGAGGCGCTGGGCGTCCTCGACGTCGACCACGTAGGGGTCGGCCGAACCCCGGGTGTCGAACGTCGTCTGCTCGTGCTTCTCCATGATCACCATCTTGCCGCTGGAGGTCGGCGTGCTCGGCTTGCCCATGCTGACCGGGATCTTGCGGACGACCTTGCCGTCGCGCACCACGGACATCTGCTTGGTCGCGTTGTCGATCTCCAGAGCCACCTGCCGGCCGATCTTGGAAGTGGCGGTCCGGTCGGAGTCGCCGACCCGGTCCTTGCCGATCGGCAGGCCCTCCAGCCCGGCCCGGACGCTGATCGTGGTGCCCGGGCGCCAGAAATCGGGGGCCCGGTAATAGACCTGGCTGCCGTCGGACACCCACGACCAGGTGCCCGGCTGCGGCGGGTCGGTCTTCACGAACAACCGGCGCTGCACGTCCGCCCTGGCCTCTTTCGGAATGGGCGGGTCGAAGGCGACGGTCACCGGCATGGCGGTGCCGTACGTCCGGTTGCCGGCGAAATACAACGTGCTGGTGATTTCCGGCTTCGACGATTTCGGCATCGTGGTGAAGGTGGTCTTCCGGGTGGTGGTCTTCCCCGAGTCACCCGTGGCGGTCACCTCCGCGGTGTAGGTGCGCCGCGGCTGCAACGGCTTGCTCGGCACCCAGCCCGAGCCGTCCTCCCGGGGCTCCGCCTTGATCTCCGCGCCCTTGTCGTCGGTGATCCGGACCGACGTGACCCGTCCACCCTTGACGACGGTCCCCACCTCGGCGCTGACCGGCACCTCGCGGGCGCGGTCGGCGGGCGTCACGGCCAGCTCCGGGGCCGTCGCCCGCCCCTCGGCCGGCCCGGCACCCGGTTTGCGGTCGGCGGTGCACCCGCCGAGGGCCAACGGCGTGGCCGCGATGGTCACGGCCAGAACCGTCAGTCGCCGCCTCAACTTCATGATGCGTCCCCCCGTTAATTGGCGTCCTCCTCCGCCACATTCTCTCCATACCGCCCGGACGGGCGCGCAATTTTCGGCGAAAAGGGAAAAGCAATTATGGGGCGCATTTGCCGGACTGCGCGGAATGGGTCCGGGCGCCCCCGTTTCCGGGTCCGTCCGGGATCGCCCGGACCGGCACCGCCGGAGCCCGGCCATGCCGCCGCGTCCCGGTTGCGCCGCCCCGCGCCGTTCCCGCCCGACCCGCCCCCGGTGCCCCGCCCCGGCCTCGTGGCGGTGGCGACGGCCAACGGCCGGGCGGGCCTCGGCCACCCGCGTGACGCCGGCTCAGGTCCAGTCGTCGTCGCCGTGGTTGCGTTCCCACCGACCGCCGACCGGCGGGGTGTCCATGCGGATGGCGGAGTCGGCGTTGCCGGCGAGGTCGTTGTCCTCCACCCGGCAGTCCACGCAACTGCCCTCGCCGGTGATCCAGAGGCCGTGGTTCTGGGTGCTCGGGTTCTTGTTGTCCCAGATCCGGTTGCCCCGGATGGTGGCCGAGTCGACCGCCGCGTTGATCGTGATGCCGGCCCGCACCGGCGGGCCGGCCGGCAGCTCGTACGGCGATCCCGGCAGCGGCGTGCCCCCGCTCCACCCGCTGGAGGCGTCGGGGCGGATCGGCGCGAGCGTCAGCTCGCTGTCGTCGTTGGCCGCCACCATGGCGATCCTGTCGCCGACGCGCACCACCTTGCCCCGGTGACCGTCGTTCGGCCAGGTCGCCCGCCGGTCCACCACCTTCCGCTCGCTGTAGCGCACCGAGTCGCCGCGCCCGCTCATCGCCGGCGCGCACTGCCGCCCGTTGTTGCGGATCCGGTTGCCCACCACGATCATGTCGCGGAGCGGGCGGTCGATGCGGATGGCGTCGGCGCTGTTGCCGTAGAAGTCGTTGCTCTCGATGACGATCTCCTCGGCGATCTGCTCCTCCGCGCCGCCGAGGTTGCGCTGGTGGTAGCCGTACCGGCCGTTGCCGCTGATCCGGTTGCCGCGGATCGTGTACGGCCCGGGGGTGTTGCCGATGCTGACCCCGTCGCCCAGGTTGCCGTCGATCACGCAGTCCGTGAGGATGCCGGCCCGCCCGGCGGTGTGCGTGGTGCCCTTCGCCGAGACGTGGAAGCCCGCCTCCAGGTTGCCGGTCATCGTGCAGGCGGAGACGATCAGGCCGTTCGCGCCCCAGTCGGAGATGCCGAACCGGTTGCCCTGGGCGTGGCAGCCGATGATCCGCACCCCGCGCGGGCGCAGGTGGCTCGCCTCCTGCAACTCCAGGAAGATCCCGTTGGTCGCGTTGTCCACCGCGCTGCAGTTGACGATGTTGAACCGTTCCACGCTGCCCCAGCCGCCGATGCCGACGCCGACGCCCGCGCCGCCCATCTGGGTGCCGTTGTCCAGCCGCCCGCAGCCGACCACCAGCACCCCGTCGATCAGGCAGTCCTGGAGGAAGTCGCAGCCCAGGCCGGTGGCGGCGGTGTGGTGGATGTACAGGTTGCGGAACACACCCCGGACGACGTACTGCAGGCCGAGACCCTTGGCCAGCGGGTTGTAGTCCGCCGACGCCACGCCCGAACCGTCGATCTCGAAGTCGGCGAAGGTGCAGTCGGCCAGGTGACGGTCCGGGCCGGCCCCGTGCTGCCGCGCGGTGTGGAAGGCCAGCGGGGCCGGGTCGGCCCGGTTGCCGGCGTTGCTGAGCACGAAGCGGGTCGCCCCCGGGCCGGCGCCGATCAGCGACACCCCGGAGCGCCAGACCGTGCCCGAGTCCCGCATCGAGTACACCCCGGGCGGGCAGTAGATGATCCGGACCCGGCCGTCGGCGGCGTGCGCGTCGCCGAGGCGGTCCACCAGCGCCGCCAGGGCCGGCTGGTCGTTGGTCGCGCCGTCGCCCACCAGGCCGTGTTCCCGGGCGTCGCAGAGCAGCGGGGCACCGGCGACCGCGTAGCGGCGCACGCCGCCGGCGGAGGGCATGTCCGGGTACGCCACCTCGTCCTCCCCTCGGCGGGACAGCCAGGCCCGCATTCCCGGCTCGCCTTCGGGGAAACGCCCGCCGCGACGGCGACGGCCCCGGCGCCGCCGGGAGGCGGAACCGGGGCCGTCGCGGCGGGTCAGACGTTGGCGATCAGCAGCGCCGGCTGCTCGACGCAGTCGGCGACGTGCCGCAGGAAACCCCCCGCCACCCCGCCGTCGCAGACCCGGTGGTCGAAGGTCAGGCTGAGCTGGGTCACCTTTCGCACCGCGAGCTGCCCGTCCACCACCCACGGCTTGTCCACGATCCGCCCCACCCCGAGCAGCGCCGCCTCGGGGTGGTTGATGATCGGCGTGGAGCCGTCGACGCCGAAGACGCCGTAGTTGTTCAGCGTGAACGTGCCGCCGGTGAGCCGGGCCGGGGGCAGCGTGCCGGCCCGGGCCGCCGAGGTGGTCGCGGTCAGCTCGGCCGCCAGCTCGGCGGTGGTGAGCCGCTGCGCGTCCCGCAGCACCGGCACGACCAGCCCCCGGTCGGTCTGGGCGGCGATGCCCAGGTGCACCCCGGCCGACTGCACGATCCGCTCGCCCTCGGTGTCGACCCGGGCGTTGAGCTGCGGGTACTTGCGCAGGCCGGACAGGCAGATCCGGGCCAGCAGGGCCAGGATGCTCACCGTCGCGTCCGGGGTCGCCGCGTTGATCGCGGCCCGGGTCTCCAGCAGCCCCGTGGCGTCGGCGTCCACCCAGATGGTCACCTCGGGGATCTCCCGCCGGCTGCGGGAGAGCTTGTCGGCGATCGCCTTGCGGATGCCGGTCAGCGGGACGATCACGTCCGCCGCCTCGGGTACGGCCGACACGGCGGGCTGGTCCGGCACCGCCGCGAGCCGGGCGGCCGGCGACGACGCCTCGGCCACCGCGGCCTCCACGTCGGCGCGGCGCACCACCCCGCCCGGACCCGTGCCGCGCAGCGCGGCCAGGTCGAGGCCGTGCTCGCGGGCCAGCCGGCGCACGATCGGGGAGATGACCAGGGGCGCCGCGTCGCGCGGACGGTCCGCGGGCTCGGCGGCGGCCGGGCGGGGATCAACGGCGGCCGGGCGGGGGTCGGGGGCCGCCGCGAGGCGGGGCCGGCGACGCCGCCGCCCCGCGCCGCCGTGGCCGGTGCCGTACCCGATCAGGACGTTGCCGGAGCCGGCGCGCTCCTCCTCGCGGTAGGTGGCGTGCCCGGCGGGCTCGTCGCCGGCCCCGCCGTCGCCGTCCACCGGCGCGATGGTGACCAGCGGCTGGCCGACCGGGCGGACCTCACCCGCCGCGCCGTGCAGCGCGACGACCCGCCCGGCGTACGGGCAGGGCACGTCGACGACGGCCTTGGCGGTCTCCACCTCGACGACGGTCTGGTCCACCGTGACCACGTCGCCCACGGCGACCCGCCACTCGACGATCTCGGCCTCGCTCAGCCCCTCGCCCAGGTCGGGCAGGAGGAAGACCTGCGCCCCGTCCACGGTCGTCACGCCGCGCTCCCCCGGGTCAGCCAGCGCTCGTCCGGCTGGTCGTCCCACTGGAGCCGGGCCACCGTGTCGAGCACCCGGTCCACCGACGGCAGGTGGGTGTGCTCCAGCATCGGCGCCGGGTACGGGATGTCCAGCCCGGACACCCGCAGCACCGGGGCGTGCAGGGCGTGGAAGCAGCGCTCCTGCACGCGGGCGGCGATCTCCGCGCCGACCCCGGCGAAGCCCTGCGCCTCCTGGATCACCACGCACCGGCCGGTGCGCCGGACCGAGGCGGTGACGGTCTCGTCGTCGAACGGCACGATGCTGCGCACGTCCACGACCTCCAGGTCCCAGCCCTCCTCGCGGGCGGCCTCGGCGGCCTCCAGCGCCACCGGCACCGCCGGCCCGTACGCGACGAGGGTGGCGTCGCGGCCCGGGCGGCGCACGACCGCGCGGCCGATCGGCGCGGTGGTCGCGGGTAGCTCCGCGTCGGCGCTGGAGAAGTAGAGCTTCTTCGGCTCCATGAACACGACCGGGTCGGGGTCGTCGATCGCCTGGCGCAGCAGCGAGTACGCGTCCTCGACCGTCGCCGGGGTGACCACCTTCAGGCCGGGGGTGTGGGCGTAGTACGCCTCGCTGGAGTCGCAGTGGTGCTCGACCCCGCCGATGCCTCCGGCGTACGGCACCCGGATGACGATCGGCACGCTGAGCGCGCCACGGGTGCGGTTGCGCAGCTTCGCCACGTGCGAGGCGATCTGCTCGAACGCCGGGTACGCGAACGCGTCGAACTGCATCTCGACCACCGGGCGCAGCCCCGACATGGCCAGCCCGACGGCGAAGCCGACGATGCCGGCCTCGGCGAGCGGGGTGTCGAAGCAGCGCTTGTCACCGAAGCGGGCCTGGAGGCCGTCGGTGATCCGGAAGACGCCGCCGAGCGCCCCGACGTCCTCGCCGAAGACGAGCACCCGGTCGTCGTCGAGCATCGCGTCGGCGAGCGCGGCGTTGAGCGCCTTCGCCATGGTCAGGGCGGCCATCAGCGCTCACTCTCCTCGTCTGCGGCGGCGGCCAGCTCGGCGCGGACCTGCTCGCGCTGCTCGACCAGCTGCGGGGTGGGCTCGGCGTAGACGTGGTCGAAGAGGCTCATCGGGTCGACCGTCGGCTGCGCGTTCATCCGGGTGCGCAGGTCGGCGGCGTACGCCTCGGCCTCCTCGGCGATCGCGGCGACGCGCGCGTCGTCGAGCACGTCCCGCGCCCGCAGGTACGTCTCCAGGCGGGCGACCGGGTCCCGGTCCCGCCAGGCGTCGACCTCGGCGCCGTCGCGGTAGCGGGTGGCGTCGTCGGCGTTGGTGTGCGGCTCCATCCGGTAGGTGTGCGCCTCGACGAGGAACGGACCCTTGCCGGCGCGGGCGTGCGCGACCGCGCGGGTGAGCACCGCGAGGACGGCCACCGGGTCGTTGCCGTCGACCTGCTCGCTGGGCACGCCGTAGCCGACGCCCTTGTACGCCAGCGACGGGGCGGCGGTCTGCCGGGACAGCGGGACGCTGATGGCGTACTTGTTGTTCTGCACGAAGTAGACGACCGGCGCCTTGAACACGGCGGCGAAGTTCACGCCCTCGTGGAAGTCGCCCTCGCTGGTGGCGCCGTCGCCGATGAAGGCCAGCGCGACGGTGTCCCGCCCCTGGTACGCCTCGCCGTAGGCCAGCCCGGCGGCGTGCACGCACTGGGTCGCCAGCGGGGTGCACTGCGGGGCGGTGTGCCGGGCCGCGGGGTCGTACCCGCAGTGCCAGTCACCGCGCAGCAGGGTCAGCACCTCGACCGGGTCGATGCCCCGGGAGACCAGCGCCATCGACTCCCGGTAGGTCGGGAAGACCCAGTCGTCCTCGCGCAGGGCGAGGATCGCGCCGACCTGGCAGGCCTCCTGGCCGCGCGAGGACGGGTAGACCGCCAGCCGGCCCTGCTTGGTCAGGGCGGTGGCCTGGATGTCGAAGCGGCGGCCGATGACCATCCGCCGGTACATGTCGGCGAGCGCCTCGACGGGCGGCTCGGGGTAGTCGGCGTGGGCGGGCAGCGGCGTGCCGGCGGGATCGAGCAGGCGGACCGGATCGGTGGCCGGCAGCAGCGGCTTGGCCGGGTCGGGCGGGGTGGCCGCCCGACGCCTGCGCGGGGATGCCCTGCGGACCGCCTCGGGTGTGGTCGTCACGGCGGGACCTCCTGGGACGTGTGGTGGGCCTATGCTCCTGCCGTCGGATGATTGACTCAAGATCCATGACAAACGCGGGACGGATGGCATGCGGGAGGCATCGAGATGAGCCAGGAGTCCGGGCCGAGCGCGGAGTCGGCCGCCGGAACGGGACGTTCGGCCCGACCCCTCGACGGAGTCGACCGGCGGATCCTCGACGAACTGGTCCGCGACGGCCGCACCTCCGTGCGCACCCTCGCCGAGCGGATCCACATCTCCCGCACCAACGCGTACGCGCGGGTGGAGCGGCTGCTGCGCGACGGGGTGATCACCGGTTTCCGGGCCCAGGTCGCGCCCGAGGCGGCGGGGCTGGGCACCTCGGCGTACGTCGCGCTCAAGATCGAGCAGAACACCTGGCGGGAGGTGTCGGCGGAGCTGGCCCGGGTGCGCTACATCGAGCACGCCGCGCTGCTCGGCGGCGACCACGACGTGCTGGCCCTGGTCCGGGCGCCGGACAACGCCACGCTGCGGGACGTGGTGCTGGGCCGGGTGCAGAGCATCGCCGGGGTGCTGTCCACCCGCACCTGGCTGGTCTTCGACGAGTTCGACGGCGACCGCAGCCCGTGGGAGTGAGCCGCGCCGGGGCGGCCGGCAGGCGCACCGCTCCGGGGGCCGCCGGCCGGGCCCGCGGCGGCCCGCAGGCCCGGCGCTCCGGCCACGGTCCGCCGTGGCCGGCGGGCTCAGCGCTCCGGCGGGGCCTCCAGCCCCTCCCGGTCGGCCAACTCCAGCAGCGGGTCGAGCGAGAAGCGCCGGTCGTCGAGGCCCGCGTGCGGGTCGCCGCGCTCGGCGAACCGGGCCGGCATCGTGGTGACGTCGAAGTCCTCCGGCCGCGCGTCGTCCAGCTCCGACCAGTCCAGGGGCGCGGAGACCAGCGCCTGCGGGGTGGGGCGGATGGAGTACGCCGAGGCCATCGTGTGGTCCCGGGACATCTGGTTGTAGTCGACGAAGACCGGGCGGTCCCGCTGCTCCCGCCACCAGGTGGTGGTGACCAGCTCCGGCAGCCGGCGCTGCATCTCCCGGCCCAGCGCCAGCACCGCCCGCCGGCACTCGCCGAAGCTCCACCGGGGCTCGATCGACAGGTAGACGTGCAGGCCCCGCCCGCCTGTGGTCTTCGGATAGCCCGTCAGCCCCAACTCGTCGAGGAACGCGCGCACCTCGTGGGCCACCGGCACCACCTGGTCGAAGCCCACCCCCGGCATCGGGTCGAGGTCGATCCGGAGCTGGTCGGGCCGCTCGACGTCGGCGGCGGAGACCGGCCACGGGTGGAACCGCAGCGTGCCGAGGTTCGCCGCCCAGATCACCACCGCCAGCTCGCTCGGCGCGACCTCGTCGGCCGTACGCCCGCTCGGAAAGGTGATGTGGGCGGTGCGCACCCACTCGGGCGCCCCCGCCGGGAGCCGCTTCTGGTAGAAGGCGTCGCCCCGGTTGTCCTGCCGGGTGCCGATCTTCGCCCCCGGGAAGACGCCGCGCGGCCACCGCTCCAACATGGTCGGCCGGTCCCGCAGGGCGCGCAGGACGCCGTCGCCGACGGCCAGGAAATACCTCACCACGTCCAGCTTGGTCAGCCCCAACTCCGGGAAGTAGGGCTTGTCGGGGCTGGAGACGCGGACCAGCCGCTCCCCCACCTTGATCTCCTCGGCCGGCGTCGCCACGCCCCACACCGTAACCCGGCGGGCCGGTCGGCACGGCCCGTCGCGGTCCCCCGGCGAGCGCCTCCGACACGGCCGGCGGCCGTCGGGCCCGGTCTCAGGCGATCAGCATGATGCCCACGGCCATGAGTGGCAGACCGACGAACAGGAAGATCCCGATCCCGGTGAGCACCCGCCCCTCGCCGGCGGCCTCGCGCTCGGGCGCCACGCCGAAGGTGGCGCGCGCCCCCATCATGCCGATCCGGCTGAGGGTGAGGTCACCGGTGATGCCGAGCAGCCCACCGACCACCACGAGGGCGATGCCGAAGCGGTAGACGAAGTCGCCGCCGCCCAGGGCGACCCAGACACCGGCGGCGGCCGCGACCACGACGAGCGCGATCACGAACAGCACCAGTGCTTCCCGCAGACCCCTGACGACCGTCATCGGCGGCTCCATCCCGTGTGACCCGGATGGACATTCTGCCGGTCGGCGGCCGTCCGCGCTGCCCCGTGCGCCGGGCATACGCGAGGTGGCCGGGCGGCCCGTCTCCGGCCGCCCAGCCACCTCGGGCCGAACTCAGCTCATCTCCTCCTGGAGGCGTGACATGAGCATCTTCTTGCCCTGCTCACCCGCCTTGCGGTTGTTCTCCTGCATCTTGCGGAACCAGGTGGCCAGTTCCGTGTCGCCCCGCGAATCCGCGTCGGCGATGTAGGTGTCCAGTTTCCAGATGTGCTGCAACGACATCTGCAGGACGTGGATCAGGTCGTAGTTCTGGTCCTTGACCGGGCTGATCATTTCCTTGGTCATGGTCGCCACGGACGTACCTCCCCATCTCGCTCTCGCTGTTCGGTGGCAGCAGCGCTTACCCGGCCCGGTCCCGTTCACGCCCGGCGGCGGGGCTACGATGCCGGGCGGAGGGGGGCGTTCGTGCGCGGACGGACGGGGTACGCGTCGCTGGTGCTGGCGCTCGTCGCCGCCGGCTGCGGGGGCGAGCCACCGCCCACCGCCGCCGCCGACGTCACCGGTGTCTGGTGCGGCCCGGAACGGGACGTGCTCACCCTCGACGCGGCCGGCGGGTTCACCGTCACCGACGTCTCCGCCTCGCTGATCGACGAGGTTCTGCACGACGAGGACTTCGTGCCGGGCTACCGGCGGGAGAACGAGCACGCGGGCGCGGTGCCGGCGCACGGCGCCGGCCGGTGGCGCGTCGTCGTGGACCGCGGCGACATGTTCCAGGCCCGGCGCGACCACGTGGTGCTCGACTGGGCGACCTTCGAGTCGGTCAAGGTGGACGAGGACCTGGAGCTGACGCTCGCCGGGGAGGGCGCGGGCCTGGTGCTCGGCATCGAGCGCGTCGAGTCGGGCTTCACCACCCTCTTCGCCCGCTGCCCGGCCGCCTGAGCGTCCCGCCGCCCGCCGCCAGGGCGGGGGGCGGAGGGTCGGTTATCCGGGGCGGGCCCCGGGTAGGGGTTGCCGCATGGCGGAACTGGCAGCGCTCTGGATCGTCCGGCACGGCGAGAGCACGGCGAACGTGGCGGCCACCGCGGCCGAGGCGTCCGGGGCCGAGCTGATCGACCTGACCCACCGGGACGCGGACGTGCCGCTGAGTCCGACCGGGGAGGCGCAGGCCCGGGCCACCGCGCGCTGGTTGGCCGGGCTGCCCGAGGCCCGCCGGCCCGACATCGCGGTGGTGTCGCCGTACCTGCGGGCCGTGCGGACCGCCGAGTTGGCCCTGGCCGGCACCGGGATCCCGCTCACCAGAGACGAGCGGCTGCGCGACCGGGAACTCGGCATCCTGGACGGGTTGACCGGGCACGGGGCGCGCCGGCGCCACCCGGAGGAGGCGGCGCGCCGGGACCGGCTCGGCAAGTTCTACTACCGGCCGCCGGGCGGCGAGTCCTGGACGGACGTGGCGCTGCGCCTGCGCGCCCTCCTCGGCGACCTGCGCCGCGACCACGAGGGCCGGCGGGCGCTGCTGTTCGGCCACGACGCCCTGGTCTTCTTGACGCGTTACCTGGTGGAGGGGCTCACCGAGGCGGAGCTGATGGCGCTGACCCGGGAGCACGTCATCGCCAACTGCTCGATCACCGGCTGGTCCGCCGGGGCCGACGGCCGGCTGAGCCCGGACGTGTTCAACGACGTCGGCCACCTGCGGGCCCAGGGCGCCCGGCCGACCAGGGAGGACGAGGTCCATGCCGAACCGGTCTGACACGCTCGTGATCACCCCCAAGCTGCTACGGGACTGGGCGCTGCCGGTGCCGACCGGGGGCAAGGAGGCCCGGGGCACGGTGCTGGTGGTCGGCGGCTCCCGGTTCACCCCCGGGGCGGTGCTGCTCGCCGGCGTGGCCGCGCTGCGGGCCGGGGCCGGGGTGCTCCAGCTCGCCGCCGCCGAGTCCACCGCCGCCGCGCTGAGCATCCAGGTGCCCGAGGCGCTGGTGGTGGGCCTGCCCGAGACCGCCGACGGCGCGGTAGCGGGCGGGCCCGGCGAGCTGCTGGGCGACCTGGTGGCCGAGGCGGACGTGGTCGCCCTCGGCCCCGGCCTGAAGGACATCGACGAGACGGCGGCGCTGCTGCGCCTGGTGCTCGACGCGGCCGCCCGGGAGACGGCGCTGGTGCTCGACGCGTACGCCCTGGGTGCGCTCAGCCACGCCCCGGACCTGCTGGTCGGGTCCGGACGGCCGGTGGTGCTCACCCCCAACCTCACCGAGGCGCGGCACCTGCTGGGCCGGGACCCCGGCGACGACCTGGACGCCGAGGCCATCGAGCTGGCCGGCCGGTACGACGCCGTGGTCTCGCTCTACGGCCACGTCTCCACACCCGACAGGCGGAGCTGGCGGGAGGAGAGCGGCGACGCGGGGCTCGGCACGTCCGGCAGCGGGGACGTCCGCGCCGGACTGCTGGCCGGGCTGCTGTCCCGGGGCGCCGAGCCGGCGCAGGCCGCGTGCTGGGCGGCGTTCGCCCACGCGGTGAGCGGCCAGCGGCTGGTGCCACGGTTCGGCCGGATCGGGTTCCTCGCCCGGGAGCTGCTCGACGAGATTCCCCACACCCTCGCCACCGTCTGACACTTCCTGTCTGACCGAACGGATGTGTGTAACGCCACATTCAGCTCCTAGGCTGGTCCATCGGAGACGGGCGTCCCGCCCGGCTCCCGCCGGCCGCACCCCCGCCAGGGGGCGCACCCGGCTGGAAACATCCCCTGGGAGTCTGTGTGAAGAACCTCCGTCGCAAGACACTGGCTGCCGCGTCCGCCGTGACGCTCGGTGTCGGCCTCGCCGTCACCGGCGGGCTGGCACCGGCGGCGTCGGCCGCCGGCCCGGACACCACGTTCCTGGTGCTCGCCCCGCAGGGCGCCAAGACCGACAAGGCGGCCGCCCGCGTGGCCGCCGCCAAGGGCACCGTGGTGGCCAGCTACGACCAGATCGGCGTGCTCGTCGTCCGCTCGACCAACCCCGACTTCGTCACGGACGTGGCGGGCGCGGGTGTCGACTCGGTGGCGTCCACCGCCGGCCTGGGCACCGCCCTCGAGGAGGGCGAGACCATCGAGGTCTCCGCGGCCGTGGCGGCGGCGAACACCACCGCCGACCCGACCAAGGAACCCATGTTCGGTCAGCAGTGGGACATGCCGATGATCGACGTCCCGCAGGCCCACGCCGTCAACGCCGGCAGCGCCGACGTGGTGGTGGGCGTGCTGGACAGCGGCATCTCCTCCAGCCACCCCGACCTGGCCAGCCAGATCGCGAAGGACAAGAGCGCGTCCTGCGTCGGGGGTGTCGCGGACACCACCGAGTCCGCCTGGAACCCGACCACCTCCGACCACGGCACGCACGTGGCCGGCACCATCGCCGCCGCCGTGAACGGCGTCGGGGTGACCGGTGTCGCCCCGGGCGTCAAGGTGGCTGCCGTCAAGGTGGTCAACGACGACCAGTTCATCTACCCCGAGGCCGCGCTCTGCGGCTTCATGTGGGCGGCCGACCACGGCATGCGGGTCACCAACAACAGCTACTTCATCGACCCGTGGGAGCTGAACTGCCGCAACGACGCGCGCCAGCGCCCGGTGTGGCAGGCCGTGCAGCGGGCCATCCGCTACTCGCAGAGCAAGGGCGTGCTCCACGTCGCGTCGGCGGGCAACTCGAACTGGGACCTGGCGCACAAGAACTACAGCAGCGACCGGCCCAACGACGGCAGCTACCCGGACGAGTCCGGCGAGTTCAACAGCGCCTGCCTCGTCCTGCCGGGCGAGGCGCCGGGCGTGGTGACCGTCTCGGCGGTCGCCCCGACCGGCAAGAAGAGCTACTACTCGTCGTACGGCCTGGGCGTCGTGGACGTCACCGCACCGGGCGGTGACACCCGGTTCCGCACCAACGGCGTCAGCCCGACCCCGACCGACGGCATCCTGTCGACCACCTTCAACACGGCGACGAAGACCAACGGCTGGGGTTACAAGCAGGGCACGTCGATGTCGAGCCCCCACGCGGCCGGCGTCGCGGCGCTGGCCCTGTCGGCCCACCCCGGCATGACGCCGGGCCAGCTGGCGTCCTTCCTCGAGCGGACCGCCGAGTCGGTCCCCTGTGAGGAGGGCGTCTGGGAGCCGCGGCCGGGCTTCCCGGCCACCTGCACCGGGGGCGAGCGCAACTCGTTCTACGGCGCGGGCATGGTCAACGCGTACAACGTGGTGAAGTAGCAGTACGGCACGACCCGTGGTGGGGCCCGGCGGTGATCCGCCGGGCCCCACCCGTTTTCGCTGCTCACGGCCGGGGTACGGGAGGGGCGTCCGACGAGCCGAGGAGGTCAACGGTGTCCACCGATGCCATCGTCCTGTTGAAAGAGGACCACAAGGAGATGCGCCGTCTGTTCAAGGCGTTCCAGGATGCCGAGGAGGGACCGGCCGCGCGGCGGCAGAAGCTGGTGAGCCAGATCCTGGAGGCCCTCACGGTGCACACCTACCTGGAGAACGAGGTGATGTACCCGGAGGTCCGCAAGCTCCTGCCCGACCTGGAGGACGACATCCTCGAGTCGTACGAGGAGCACCACGTCGCCGACGTGCTCTGCGCCGAACTGTTCGCCATGGACGCCGACGACGAGCGCTTCAACGCCAAGACCACGGTGCTGATCGAGAACGTCCTGCACCACGTCGAGGAGGAGGAGCAGGAGTGGTTCCCGAAGGTGCGCGAGGCGCTCGGCCGTAAGCAGCTCCAGGAGATCGGCGAGCGGATGGTCGAGCTGCGCGCGGACGCACCGCGCACACCGACCGACCCGAAGGCGATCAAGAAGTCGCTGGACGCCGTGACGGCCTGAGCCGACCGCCTCCGACGGGCCCCGGTGCGCCGGGGCCCGTCGTCACGCCGGGGGCGCGGGCAGGATCCGCCGCAGCGCCGGCGGTACGGCCCGGGACCGCCACTCCCTCGGGTAGCCCACCGACACCTCCTCGAACCGCACCCCGTCGTGCCAGGTGGTGCGGGGGATGTGCAGGTGGCCGTAGACCACCGCGGCGGCGTCGAAGCGCAGGTGCCAGTCGGCGGTGGCCTCGGTGCCGCACCACTGGGCGAAGATCGGATAGCGCAGGATCCGGGTCGGCTCGCGCAGCAGCGGCCAGTGGTTGACCAGCACGGTCGGCAGCCCCGGCTCCCGCGCGGCGAGCCGGCGGGCGGTCTCGGCGACCCGGGCGGCGGACCACGCCGACCGGCTCGGGTACGGGTCGGGGTGCAGCAGGAACTCGTCGGTGCAGACGATCCCCGTCCGGTACGCCTCGGCCAGCGCCGCCTCCGGGGTGTCGAACCCCTCCGGGCGCCAGCTGTGGTCGTAGAGCAGGAACAGCGGCGCCACCAGCACCGGCCCGCCCGGCCCCCGCCACACCGGGTACGGATCCTCGGGGGTCAGCACGCCGAGGCGCCGGCACACGTCGACGAGGTGCTGGTAGCGCGCCACCCCGCGCAGCGCCACCGGGTCGGCCGGCGGGGTCCACAGCTCGTGGTTGCCCGGCGCCCAGACCACCCGCGCGAAGCGGTCGCCGAGCAGCCCGAGGGCCCACTCGACGTCGGCCACGGTGTCGCCGACGTCCCCGGCGACGATCAGCCAGTCGTCCGGCGACCCCGGGCGCAGCCCCTCCACCACCGCCCGGTTGCCCGGGTGCCCCACGTGCAGGTCGCTGATGGCGAGCAGGCTGCCGCCCCCGCCGTCCTCCCCTGCCATGACCGCGATCCTATGCGCGGCCGGGGACGACCGCGAACCGCGCGGGCCGCGCGCCGGTCGATGCACCACCGCACAGGTGCGGCGGTCCCCAGGTGGGCCGGGGCGCGCCCGGGCGACCCGGTAGGATCGGCGGTGGGCCGTGACTGGCGCGTGGGGATGGAGAACCATCGGGAAGCGGTCCCGTCATGAGGACGCATGCCGAGCGCCTGGGCCTTCCGCACGTCACTGGAGGTCGCATGTCGCCGAACGCCGAATCCACCGCCTTCCGCAGCGCCCTCGAGGTGATCCGCGCCGTCGAGCCGCGGGTGGCCGACGCCATCGGCGCCGAGCTCGCCGACCAGCGCGAGTCGCTCAAGCTCATCGCCAGCGAGAACTACGCCTCCCCGGCCACCCTGCTGGCCATGGGCAACTGGTTCAGCGACAAGTACGCCGAGGGCACGGTCGGCCGCCGCTTCTACGCCGGCTGCCAGAACGTGGACACCGTCGAGGCGCTCGCCGCCGAGCACGCCCGGGAGCTGTTCGGCGCGGCCCACGCGTACGTGCAGCCGCACTCCGGCATCGACGCCAACCTGGTCGCGTTCTGGGCGATCCTGGCCGACCGGGTGGAGTCCCCGGCGCTGAGGAAGGCCCAGGTGCGGCAGGTCAACGACCTCACCGAGGCCGACTGGTTCGCGCTGCGCCGGGAGCTGGGCAACCAGCGGATGCTCGGCATGTCCCTGGACGCCGGCGGCCACCTCACCCACGGTTTCCGCCCGAACATCTCCGGCAAGATGTTCGACCAGCGCAGCTACGGCACCGACCCGGCCACCGGGCTGGTCGACTACGACAAGGTCGCCGAGGCGGCCCGCGAGTTCAAGCCGCTGATCCTGGTCGCCGGCTACTCGGCGTACCCCCGGAAGGTCAACTTCCGGATCATGCGGGAGATCGCCGACTCGGTCGGCGCCACCTTCATGGTCGACATGGCGCACTTCGCCGGCCTGGTCGCCGGCAAGGTCTTCACCGGCGACTTCGACCCGGTGCCGCACGCGCACATCGTCACCACCACCACGCACAAGTCGCTGCGCGGCCCGCGCGGCGGCATGGTGCTCTGCCAGCCCGAGCTGGCCGACCAGGTCGACCGGGGCTGCCCGATGGTGCTCGGCGGCCCGCTGCCGCACGTGATGGCCGCCAAGGCCGTCGCCCTGGCCGAGGCCCGCCGCCCCGACTTCGCCGACTACGCCCAGCGGATCGTCGCCAACGCCCAGGCCCTCGCCGAGGGGCTGCTGCGCCGGGGTGGCAAGCTGGTCACCGGCGGCACCGACAACCACTTGGTGCTCATCGACGTCACCGGCTACGGGCTGACCGGCCGGCAGGCCGAGCAGGCCCTGCTCGACTCGGGCATCGTCACCAACCGCAACTCCGTCCCGCAGGACCCGAACGGCGCCTGGTACACCTCCGGCATCCGCATCGGCACCCCGGCGCTGACCACCCGGGGGCTGGGCCCGGCGCAGATGGACGAGACGGCCGAGCTGATCCACACCGTGCTCAGCCAGACCCGGCCGGGCGCGAACCCGGACGGCACCCCGTCCAAGGCCAAGTACGTCCTCGACCCGGCCGTCGCCGACCGGGTCGGCAAGCAGGCCAGCGACCTGCTCACGGGCTTCCCGCTCTACCCGGCCGTCGACCTCGGCTGACCCGGGCACCCGCCCCGACGCCCCCGCCCGGCCCCGCCGCGCGGGGGCGTCCCCGTTCCGCCTTCGGGCCGACGAGCCCGAGGGTCACCTTCTCGGCTCGTACCGCATCGCCACCGCCCCCGAGGCGAACTCCAGCCGGCTCACGAGCCTCAGGTGGACATGCTTCGACATACCCGCGAACAGTGTCGGCCCGTGGCCCGCTAGCCGGGGATGCACCACGAACTCGTACTCATCGATCAAACCCAGCTCCGCCAACGCCAGCGGTAGCGTCACGCCTGACACGAAGAGTCCCTTACCCGACTCCTGCTTGAGCTGCTCTACGGCCTTGCCCAGATCCCCGCGGACGAGCTCCGCGTTCCAGTCGACCCGCTCCAAGGCGCTTGACACGACGTACTTCCTCGCCGCGTTGATCGTCTGGGCGAAGGGTTCCGTCCAGTCAGGTCTCGACCCCGTCGGCGCCGGCGGCCGCCAGGCTGCCTCCATCATCTCGTACATCACCCGACCGAAGAGAAGCGCGTCGGCCCGGGCGAGGTTCTCGGTGTGGTGACGATGCAAGTCTTCGTCCGCGGGAATTGCACGATGATCGCAGCACCCGTCCAACGTGACGTTGATGGAATACCGGAGAGGTCGCGTTTCGCTCACCTCGTCGCGTGTGGTCATGGCGCGGTCTCCTCGTGGCTGGCGGATCCGGTCCGATGAGGGACGGACACCACGAGCGGTGCGTCGCCCCGGTTACGGTCAGCAGCATACGGAGCCCTGCCCCGGTTGTGCCGGACGCGGATCTGGCCCGGACGCGGCACGTACGGCAATCCTTCAACGGGATCGGACACTCGTCCCCGTCCGGCGGTGCGTGGCGGGAGCGTCAGGGGCGGTGGGTGCGGTGGCGGCGGGCGCGGAGGCGGTGCAGGACGTCGGTGCCGCCCCGGCCGAAGTGGTCGTGCAGCGCGCGGTAGTCCGCGTACAGCTCGTCGTAGGCGGCCGCCCGGGCCGGGTCGGGGTGCCAGGTCTCGCGGCGGGCGGCGCCCATCGCCGCCGAGGCGGCCGGCACGTCCGGGTACGCCCCGGCGGCGACCGCCGCGTGGATCGCCGCGCCCAGTGCCGCCGGGTGCGCGGAGTCGACCACGTGCAGCGGCCGGCCGATGACGTCGGCGTAGATCCGCAGCAGCAGCCGGTTGCGGGTCAGCCCGCCGGCCACGGTCAGCTCGTCGACGGCCACCCCGGCGGCGGTGAACGCGTCGACCACCGTCCGGGCGCCGAACGCGGTGGCCTCCAGCAGCGCCCGCCATATCTCCTCCGGCCGGGTGGCCAGGGTCAGCCCCACCAGCACCCCGCTCAGCTCGTGGTCCATGAGCACCGACCGGTTGCCGCTGTGCCAGTCCAGCGCCAGCAGCCCGTGCCCGCCCACCGGCTGCTCGGCGGCGAGGGCGTCCAGCAGCTCGTACGGGCTCAGCCCGCGGCGGCGCGCCTCGTCCGCGTAGTCGGCCGGCAGGCCGGTGCGGACGTACCAGGCGAAGATGTCCCCGACGCCGCTCTGCCCCGCCTCGTAGCCCCAGGAACCGGTGGTGACGCCGCCGTCGACCACGCCGCAGACCCCGGGCACCTCGTGGTACGCCGCCGCGTTCATGATCAGGCAGGTGGAGGTGCCGAGGACGGCGAGCATCCGGCCCGGCTCGACCGCGCGGGCCGCCGCGGCGGTGACGTGCGCGTCGATGGACCCGACCGCGACGGCCGTGCCCACCGGCAGCCCGGTCCACCGGGCCGCCTCGGCGGTCAGCCCGCCCGCCCGGGCGCCCAGCGGCGCGAGCGGGCCGTCGATCCGGGGCAGCAGCCCGTCGAGGCGGGGGTGCACGGCGCGCAGGAACTCCGCCGACGGGTACCGCCCGTCCTGCCGCAGCCCCTTGAAGCCGGCGGCGGAGACGTTGCGGGTCTCCCGGCCGCAGAGCTGCCAGACCAGCCAGTCCGCGGCCTCGATGAAGCGCTCCGCGCGGTCGAAGACCGCCGGGTCCTCCTCCAGCACCTCCAGCGCCTTGGCGAGCTGCCACTCGGCGGAGACCCGGCCGCCGTAGCGGGGCAGCCAGGTCTCGCCGCGCGCGGCGGCGACGTCGTTGATCCGGGCGGCCTGCCGCTGGGCCGCGTGGTGCCGCCACAGCTTCGGGTACGCGTGCGGCCGGCCGGCCAGCTCGGGCAGCTCGCAGAGCGGGGTGCCGTCGGCGCGGGTGGGCAGCATCGTGCAGGAGGTGGCGTCGACGCCGATGCCGCCAACGTCCTCGGGGCGTACGCCGGCGGCCCGCAGCGCGGCGGGCACCGCGACCCGGAGCACCTCGCGGTGGTCGTCGGGGTGCTGCAACGCCCAGTCCGGCGGCAGCGGCGTCCCGTCGGGCAGCCGCTGCGTGATCACCCCGTGCCGGTACGCGTGCACGGCCTCGCCGCGCACGACGCCGTCGGCGACGTCCACCACGACCGCCCGGCCGGAGAGGGTGCCGAAGTCGACCCCGACGACGTGCCGGGGCGCCCCGGCTGCCGGCTGCGTCACCGCTCCTCCTCCCGCCGCGCCGCTCCGGCGCCCGGGCGGGGCGGCCGGTCAGCGGCGGCGGGAGGCAACGCTACCGCAGTCGTTGATCTCTACGCATCGATACGCGCGGTCTCGGCACCCCCTCCGCACACGCACGGATGAGGAGCCGACAGATGCGCCGGAGCCCGGCTTCCTCAGTCAGGACCGCCGGGACTGACCGCCCGCCCCCGCCCGGTCAGGAGATGGGCCGCTTCAGGTGGTAGCGGTGCACCTCGGTGCTGCCCTGGATGTTGTTCACGTCCTCGGCGGCGGAGACCAGCTCCCAGCCCTCCCGGCCGGCCCGGTTGAGGTGCGCGATCGCGGTGTCGCCGTACGCGGTGATGTCCCGGCGCGTCCCGTCCGGGCCGTACCAGATGAAGCTGACATGGAAATTGCGGCCCTGCCCCTGATAGCGGCGGACCAGCAACGCGTACTCCCAAGCGATCATGGCGTCCATTATGGGTGTCCACGAAGGACGGCGGAACACCGGCGGTCGCGCTTTGCCATGCGGTGAACGCGGTGTGTCAACGCCGAGACGGCAGGGCCGGCACCGCCGACTGTGGACAGCCTTCCCTACCGGCAGGCGTCGCCGCCCACCGGTAACCCGACCGCGAACCGGTTGACCCCGCGCGGCTCCGGCGGGATCACCGGGCCGGTTGCGGGGTGACGGCGAGCGCCCGCGACCGCTCGGTCGTCTCGTCGGCGACCAGCGCCGCCAGCCGGTCCAGGCCCAGGTCGATCTGCTCCGGGGTGACCGCGCTGACCGACAGGCGCAGCGCGTCGACCGGGGCGCCGTCGTCGTAGAAGTGCGCCATCGGCGTCCAGAGCAGCCCGTACTCGCGGGCGGAGCGGTGCAGCAACGCGTCGTCGACCGCGAACGGCACCGTGACCACCACGAAGAACCCACCGGCCGGCACGTTCCAGCGCACCGGCGACGCGCCCGGCGGGAAGCGCCGGGCCAGGCCGTCGACGAGGTGGCGCAGGTTCCGGCCGTACGCGGCCCGCTCGCGGGCGGTGGCGGCCACCAGGCTGCACCCGTGCTCCAGCAGCGCGCCGCCGACCACCGCCTGGGCGATCGCCGAGGTGTTCACCGTGACCATGCTCTTGATCTTGGCAAGCTGGTCGGCGAGCAGGCCCACCGAGCCGTCGGAGCCGGCGACGCGCTGGTCGGCGACCACGTAGCCCACCCGCGCGCCGGGCAGCACCGTCTTGGCGAACGAACCCAGGTAGACCACCCGCCGCGCGGTGTCCAGCGCCTTGAGCGTCGGCAGCCGCCCCGCGTCCCCGGCCGGGAAGAGGCCGTACGGGTTGTCCTCCAGCAGCAGCAGGTCCTCCTCGGCGGCGAGGTCGAGCAGCCGCCGCCGGTCGGCCAGCCCGATGCTCGTGCCCGAGGGGTTGGCGAAGTCCGGCATCACGTAACAGGCGCGGGGGCGCAGCCCCGCCGCCCGGGCCCGGCGCACCTGCTCCCGCAGGTCGGCCAGGTCCACCCCGGCCGGGCCGCCGGCCACCGGCCGCACCGGCAGGTCCAGCAGCCGCGCGGCGCCGGTCAGCCCGACGTACGTCGGGGCGACGGCGAGCAGCACGTCGCGGGGGTCGGCCCGCAGCGCCCGCAGCACCAGGAACATCGCCTCCTGGCAGCCGACGGTCACCACGACCGCCTCCGGGTCGACCGTGATGTTCTCGTCGACGGCGAGGTTGCGGGCGACGAGGTGGTGCACGATGCCCTTGGTGCGGCCGTACTGGAACAGGGTCCGGTGCACCTGCTCGGGGCTCTGCCCGAGGTCGTCGGCCAGGTGCCGGCGGAACGTCTCCAGGTGCCGGTGCGGCGCGGCGACGTCGAAGAACTCCTCGTACGGCCGGCCGGCCGCCAGCGACACCGCGTCGGGATAGTGCTGGGCCACCTCGTTGAGGAAGTTCATCGAGTTCAGCGCCGGGTCGTCGACCGCCGGATGCAGGTCGGCGACGTGCAGGTCCACCGGTTCGGCCACCGCTCAGCCCTCCCTCAGCACGCGCAGCTCGCGGACGGCCGTCGGGTCGGCACAGCCGGCCAACGCCAACGCGTCGCGGAACTCGCCGGCCAGCAACGCCAGCGCCGTCTCCGCCCCCGACCGGCCCCCGGCGGCGAGCGCCCACAGCAACGGCCGGCCGACCAGCACCCCCCGCGCACCGAGGGCGAGCGCGCGCAGCACGTCCACGCCGCCGCGCACGCCGCTGTCCAGCAGCACCTCGCACCGGTCGGCCACCGCCGTCACCACCTCGGGCAGCACGGTGGCGGTGGCCGGTGCGCCGTCGAGCTGACGGCCGCCGTGGTTGGAGACCACCACCGCGTCCGCCCCGGCGGCCGCCGCCAGCTCCGCGTCGCGCGGGTCCAGGATGCCCTTCACCACCAGCGGCAGGGCGGTGCGGCCCCGCAGCCAGTCCAGGTCGGCCCAGCTCAGCGCGGGCGCGAAGACCTCGCCGGTGTGCGCCGCGACGGCCGAGACGCCCGGGGTGGCGGCGTGCGCGAGCGCGTCCCGCCCGGCCGGCAGGTTGGCGGCGACGACGTGCGGCGGGATGGCGAAGGAGTTGCGGACGTCGCGCAGCCGCCGGCCCAGGATCGGCACGTCCACGGTGACCATCAGCGCGCCACACCCGGCCGCGTGCGCCCGGTCCAGCAGATCCGCGACGAGCGCCCGGTCCCGCAGCCAGTAGAGCTGGAACCAGACGGCCGCGCCGGTCGCCGCGATCTCCTCGATCGGCACGCTGCTCAGCGTGCTGGCCGCGTACGGCACGCCGGCCGCGCCGGCCGCCGCCGCGAGCGCCGTCTCCCCGTCGGGGTGCACCAGCCGCTGGTACGCCATCGGCGCCACCGCCACCGGCAGGGCGCACGGGGCGCCGAGCAGCCGCGCGTCGGTACGCGGGGCGGCCACGCCGCGCAGCACGCGGGGCAGCACGGCCACCCGGTCGAGGGCGCGCCGGTTGGCGGCGAGGGTGGTCTCCGTGCCGCTGCCGCCGTCGACGAAGTCCCACACCTCGGGCGGGAGCACCGCCCGGGCCCGCCCGGCGAAGTCGGCCAGGCCGGCGGGCGCGGGCGGCTCGCCGGCCGGCACGTCCTGCCGGGGCAGCACCGTCTCAGCCATCGCTGGCCCCCGTCCCCGCCGCCGGCCGGGAACCCGCAGCCGCCGCCCCCGTTCCCGGGCCGGCAGCGCCGGTCGGGAGACCGAACCGCTCCCGCAGGAATTCGGCGGCCCGGTCCTGGGCGCGGCGGCCGTCGTCGAACGCCCCGGGCATGGCGAAGAAGCCGTGGACCATGCCGGCGTACCGGGCGAGGGTGGTGGGCACGCCCGCGTCGCGCAGCCGGTGGGCGTACCGCTCCCCCTCCTCGCGCAGCGGGTCGTGCTCGGCGGTGACCACCAGCGCCGGCGGCAGGCCGCTCAGGTCCTCGGCGAGCAGCGGCGAGGCCAGCGGGTGCCGCGCGTCGGCGGGGTCGGCGAAGTAGTGGCCGCGGTACCAGGCGACCGAGCGGCGGTTGAACAGCAGCGGGTCCTCGCCGTCGCCGCCGGGCTCCCCGGTCTGGTCGGTGTTCGGGTACACGAGCAGTTGGGCGGCGAGCGCGGGCCCGCCGCCGTCGCGGGCCAGCAGGGTGACGGCCGCCGCGAGGTTGCCCCCGGCGCTGTCCCCGCCGACCGCCAGCCGCCGCGGGTCGACGCCGAACTCCTCGGGATGCGTGGCGATCCACCGGGCCGCCGCGTGGCAGTCGTGCACGGCGGCCGGGAACGGGTGCTCCGGGGCCAGCCGGTAGCCGACGGTGACCACCTGGCAGGGCACCGCGTTGGCCAGCCGCCGGCAGATGCCGTCCGCGGTGTCGACGCTGCCCAGCGTCCAGCCGCCGCCGAAGAAGTAGACCAGGGTGGGCAGGGGACCCTCCCCCGCCGGCCGGTGGATGCGCACCGGCAGGTCGCCGGCCGGGCCGGGCACGTGCGTGTCGCGTACGTCGTGCACCGGCTCGACCGCGCCGCCGCCGGCGCGGATCGCGGCGAGGTCGGCGGCGCGGGCCTCGGCGAGGGTCTGCGTGTACAGCGGCGGGATGCCGGCCGCCGCGCGGGCGGCCCGGTACGCCGCGACCTGCGGGTGGACGCTCACGCGGCCTCCCCTCCGGTGTGGACCAGCAGCTTGTCGATGCCGCGCAGGAACAGGCTGCCGCTGTACGCCGGCGGCTCGGCGACCGCGAGCCGGGGGAAGCGGGCCAGCAGCTTCGGCAGCGCGAGGCGGCCCTCCAGCCGGGACACCGCCGCGCCGAGGCAGAAGTGCAGGCCGACGCCGAAGGCGAGCGACGGCGGGCCGGGCCGGCGCGGGTCGAAGCGGTCCGGCTCGGGGAACCGGGCCGGGTCGCGGTTGGCGGCGGCGATGACCAGCAGGACGTTCTCGTCCCCCGCGACCGGCACCCCGCCCAGCTCGGTGTCGCGGGGTGCGGCCCGGGCCAGGAAGTGCACCGGGGCCTCCAGCCGCAGGATCTCGTCGACGGCGCCCCGGGCCAGCGCGTCGTCGCCGGGCAGCGCGGCGGCCACGTCGGGGTGCGCCAGCAGCAGCGGCAGGCCGTTGCTGAACATGTAGACGGTGGTGACGAAGGCGGCGTTGAACAGCACGATCAGGTTGCTGACCAGCTCGTCGGCGCTGAGCCCCACGTCGCCGGAGTCGACCGCCTCCACCAGCCCGCTGATCAGGTCCTCGCCCGGCTGGCGGCGCCGGTGGGCGATCAGGTCGGCGTAGAAGTCGCGCAGCTCGGCGGCGGCGGTGTTGGCGGCGGCGAGCCGCTGCGGGGTCTTGCCCGCCACGTCCAGGAACTCGTCGATCCGCTCCACCCGCTGCCGGTAGAAGTCCAGCTCACCGGCGGGGATGCCGATGAACTCGGCCATCACCAGGGCCGGCATCGGGTACGCGAACTCCGCCACGAAGTCGAGCCCGGTCTCCCCGGCGTCGGCCATCCGGTCCAGCAGTCCGTCCACGACCCGGTGCACGGCCGGTTCCAGCGCGCCCAGCCGGCGCGGCGTGAAGGTCTTCGCGAAGACCGCCCGCATCCGGGTGTGGTCGGGCGGGTTGACGAACATCATCGAGGTCTGGAGGGTGCGCAGCACCTCCTGCTCCTGCCAGCCCGGCGGCGGCTGCTTGTACCACTCCGGATCGCGCAGCACCTGGCTGACCAGGTCGTAGCCGACGGCGACGGCGGCGACCGACCGGTGCTCGGCGCGCGCCGGCACCGGGCTGACCGGCCCCAGCTCGTGCAGCCCGGCGTAGCAGGGATACGGGTCCTGCCGGCCCTCGTCGCTGTAGAGACGGGTCAGCAGTTGCGTGACGTCCACGGTCGATCGGTCTCCCCCCAGGAACGGTGGCGCGGGCGACGGGGGTGGCCCCGCCGCCCGCGCCGGATGTCACAGGCCGAGCAGTCGCAGCGGCACGGCGTCGGCCATCGCCTGGTTGCCGGCGTCGTTCGGGTGGATGTGGTCACCCGAGTCGTACGCGGGCAGCAGCCGGCTGGGCTGGGCGGGATCGCGCAGCACCCGGTCGAAGTCGAGCAGCCCGTCGAACTCGTCGCTGCCGCGCAGCCACGCGTTCACCGCCTGCCGGGTGGCCTCCTTCTCGGGCGTCCACACCCCCGGGTTGCCGTGCCCCTCGTACGGGGTGAGCGTCGACACCAGGCTGCGCAGGCCGCGCGCCTTCACCTGCTGGTTGACCTGCCGCAGGGAGGCGATGATGCTCTCGGCGGAGTCGCCCGACATCCAGATGTCGTTGATGCCCAGGTGGGTGATGACGGTCCGGGCGTCGGTCTGGGCGAAGACGTCCTCGTCGAGCCGGGCCAGGGCGTTGGGGCCCAGCTCGTGGTAGCCGGGGAAGCCGCCCGCGCCGGGCTCGGTGCCCTCGTGGTTGAGCCGGTTACCGGCCAGGCTCAGGTTGAGCACGCCCGGGGTGCGTACGTCGGGGCGGGCGTCGACGAGGCGGTCGGCGAGCAGGTCCGGCCAGCGCTTGTTGGCGTTGACGGTGCTGCCGTTGCCGTCGGCGATCGAGTCGCCGAAGACCACCACCGAGCCGGGGCTGTGCCGGCGCTGCACGTCGATGCCGGACAGGAAGAACCAGCAGCAGTTCGGCCGGATGGTGAACCCGGCGCCGTCGGCGGCGGACGTGAGGTCCGTGGCGCCGATGAAGTTGGTCTGCCGGGACTGACCGTGGAACGTCACCGGCCCGGTCGGCGTCGGGAAGTGCAGGGTCACCACCAGGTCCTGCTGGTCGCCGACGGGCAGGGCGACCGGGTCGCTGAGCAGCTCGGCGCCGCGGTTCATGGTGGCGGAGGTGGCCCCGTCGAAGGTCAGCTCCCGCAAAGTCGACGTGTCGATGTCGGACAGGTCGTCGGGGGTCGCGGTGTTCGGCTTCGCCACGGTGGCGCGGCCGACCTTGACGGCCTGCTCGCCGTACATGTTGCTCAGTCGCACCCGGAACTGCGGTCCGCCCACGCTGGTGTGCACGACCATCCGGACGCTCTGGTTGTTGAGGCCGTTGTTGGTCAGTCCGGTCGCGTTGCCCCGGGTGACCGCGGCCGCCCAGCTGCCCGCCCAGACCGTCCGCTGCTGGCGGGCCGCCTCGGCGTCCGGCGGGCCGGCGCTGGCCACCACCGCCGGGGTTCCCGCGATCAACAGCGTGGCCGCGGACGCGATGACAGGCCATCTCTTCGGGGTCGACATTGAACCTCCATCGTTGGCAGCCCAGGGCCGTCCGCTGACGGCACCGCCTGGACGATGGTCCAGAAACCTAGCCGCCCCGTTTTACGGGCGTCAATCAACCTGATCGACGTGATCAAATGTCCTCCGGTCCGGCCGGAACGCCGTTCGGTCTCTGTCCCGTGACAGGCGGTGGTGCCTACGCTCACGGACGGCGGCGGTGCGGTCGCCGAGGCGCGCGCCCACCCGCCGCGCCGGCGAGCTGGCCCGCCGACGCGGTGCACACGTCCCCGGGTTGGCCGGCGGGCGGCCACTCCTCTTCGCCGATGGGGGCTGCGGGATGACTGACGGACCGGAGCGACGGGACGGCTACGCACACCGGGCACTGGAGCTGTTCGCCGACTTCGGTGACCGGGAGGCGCTGGTCGGCGGCGGGCGCCGGCTCAGCTACGCCGACGTCGCCGCCGAGGTGCGCCGGCTGGCCGCGACGCTGCGCGGGCACGGCGTACGGCCGGGCGACGGGGTGCTGGTCGCGCTCGGCAACCCGGTGGAGGGGCCGCTGGTGCAGCTCGCCCTGCACCTGCTGGGCTGCCGGACGATGTGGATCGCGCCGGTCACCTCCCGCCGCGAGGTGGACGAGTTCGTCCGGCTGGCCCGCCCCGACGCCTTCGTCTACGACGCCCGCGACCCCGCGAGCCTGGGCCCGGAGCTGGTCGCCGGGCTGCCCGGCGTGCCGGTCTTCTGCCTGGGTCCGGGCGGCGCGGGCCCGGACCTGACCGCCGCCGGGCCCCCCACGCCGGGGGACGACCTGCCGGCGCGGCCGCCCGCGCCGGAGTCCTTCCTCCAGACCAGCGGCACCACCGGCACGCCCAAGCTGGTGCACCACCGGGAGAGCTTCTACGCGCAGATCCTCGCCCTGGCCGCCGACTTCCGCGCGGCCGGGTACCCGCTGCTGCGGCACCTGTCGCACTCGCCGATGTGGCTGGCCAGCGGCCAGATCACCACGCTGTTCAACCTGTTCACCGGCGGGGTGCTGTTCCCCCGCGACGGCTGGGATCCGGCGCGGTTCATCGAGACCGTGGGGCGGGAGCGGATCAACTCCACCTTCGTCACCCCGCCGATGCTCTACGAGGTGCTCGACCACCCGGCGCTGGACGGCGCGGACTTCTCCGCCATGTTCATGTTCAACGTGGGCGCCGGGCCCGCCGCACCCGCCCGCCTGCGCCAGGCCATCGCCCGCTTCGGCCCGGTACTGCGCATCGTGTACGGACTCAGCGAGGCGGTGGTGATCACCGCCCTGCCGGGGCTGACCGACGACCCGGAGCACCCGGAGCGGCTGCGCTCCTGCGGTCGCCCGTACGGGGACGTGCGCGTCGAGATCCGCGCCGAGGACGGCACCGTGCTGCCGCCCGGCGAGAACGGCGAGGTGTGGGTGCACACCGACCTGCGCTTCGCCGGCTACCACGGCCGGCCCGAGCTGACCGCCGAGACGCTGGTCGACGGCTGGGTCCGCACCCGCGACATCGGGCACGTCGACGCCGACGGCTACCTCTACCTCGTCGACCGGTTGCAGGACCGGATCCTCACCCGGCGGCGTAGCTGGCCGATCTACTCCCGCCCGGTCGAGGACGTCCTGGCCGGGCACCCGCAGGTCCGCGCGGCGGCGGTGATCGGCGTGCCGGACGAGGTCGCCGGCGAGCTGCCGTACGCCTACGTGGTGCCGGCGCCCGACGCGACGGTGACCGCGCGGGAGTTGATCGACCTGGTCACCGCCGCGCTCAGCGACACCTGGGCGCCGGGCGGGGTGGAGTTCGTCGACCGGCTGCCGCTCAACCGCTCGAACAAGGTGGACAAGCGCGCGTTGCGGGCCCGGTACGCCGAGGCCCACCCGAGCGCGGTGGAGCACCCGGAGGCGTCGATCGGCAGCGTGGCGTGACGCCCCGGCGGGAACTGACCACCCTGGTCGCCGCCGACCTGATCTCGAACCTGGGCAGCCGGGTCTCCGTGGTGGCGATCCCGTGGCTGGTGCTGGAGACCACCGGCAGCCCCGCGAAGATGGGCGCGGTGGCCGCCGCCGAGACGCTGCCCTACCTGCTCTCCGGTGCGCTGGGCACCCCCTGGGCGGACCGGATCGGGCTGCGCCGCACCTCGATCCTGGTCGACGTGGGCAGCGCGGGGCTGATGGTCGCGGTGGCCCTCACCCCGTGGCTGGGCTTCGGCGCGCTGGTCGCGCTGGTCGCCCTCGTGGGCACGCTGCGGGGCGTCGGCGACCGCGTCAAGCACGTCATGTTCCGCCCGGCCGCCGAGGCCGCCGGGGTGCGACTGATCCGGCTGACCTCCGTCTACGACGGGCTCGGTCGGGTGGTCACCCTGCTCGGCGCGGGGCTGGGCGGGCTGCTCGTCTGGTGGTTCGGCGTGACCCAGGCGATCCTCATCGACGCCGCCAGCTTCGCCGTCTGCGCACTGCTGGTCGGGCTGCTCGTCCGGACGCCGGCGCCCCCGACGGCGCCAGCACGGCCGGAGGGCTACCTGCGCGCGCTGGCGGGCGGGTTCCGTTACCTCGGCCGCGACCGGATGCTGCTGACCATGCTGCTGGTGATCTCGGCGCTGAACATGGTGGTCAACGCCAGCGTCGCCGTCTACATCCCGCTCTGGGTGGCCGACGTGCTGCGCAGCCCGGTCGGGCTGGGCCTGGTGCTGGGCGCGTTCTCGGCGGGCGCCCTGCTGGGGAACCTGCTGTTCACCGCGTACGGCCCGCGGCTGCCCCGGTACCTGGCCTTCGTGGTCGGGGCGGCGGTCAGCGGCGCCCCGCGGCTGCTGGTCCTGGCGCTGAGCGAGGAGCTGGCGGTGGTGCTGGCGGTGACGTTCGCGTCCGGCATCGGCATCGCGGCGGTGAACCCGCTGCTCGGCGTGGCGATCTACGAGCGGGTGCCACCCGAGTTGCAGACCCGGGTGATCGGGCTGGCGGGGTCGCTGGCGTTCGCGGGCCTGCCACTGGGCGCGCTGCTGGGCGGCTGGTCGGTGACCGCGCTCGGTCTCCGCCCCGCCCTGTTGGTGATGACCGCGTTCTGCCTGGTGGTCACCCTGCTGCCGTTGCTGCCCGGCCTCCGCCCCCGGCCGGCCCCCGCGCCGGCCGAGCGGGAACCGCGCGTCGTCGGTCAGGCGTAGGGTCGGGCCATGGCCACGTGGGACGACGTACGCCGGATCGCGCTGGGGCTGCCGGAGACGAGCGAGCACCCCTCCTACCAGGGGGCGCCGGCGTGGAAGGTCCGGGACCGGGCGTTCGTCTGGGAGCGTCCGCTGCGCCGCGCCGACCTCGACGCCCTCGGGGCGGCGGCGCCCGACGGCCCGGTGCTCGGCGTGCGCGTGCCGGACCTGGGGGCGAAGGAGGCGCTGCTCGCCGACGACCCCGGCGTCTACTTCACCATCCCGCACTTCGACGGCTACCCGGTCGTCCTGGTCCGGCTCGACCGGATCGGCCCCGAGGAGCTGACCGAGCTCGTCGTCGAAGCGTGGCAGGACCGGGCCCCGAAGCGCCTCGCTGCGGCGTACCGGGCCGGGCAGCAGGTCTGACCCGCCCCGGCGCGTCGGCCGGCCGGCGGGCGGGGCGACGTCACCGCGGCAGCGCCGCCGAGACCGCCTCCTCCGGGGTGGACACGTGCAGCGGGCCGTCGACGGGCACGCCCTCGGCGTCGAGGATCCGCCATCCGCCGAGCACCACCACCGGGATGCCGCCGCGCCGCATGCCCAGGGCCACCTCGGACAGGGTCCCCCACGAGCCGCCGACCGCGATCACCGCGTCGGCGCTCCACACCAGGATCGCGTTGCGCGCCTGGCCCATGTTGGTGACGACCGTGGCCGACACGTCCGCCACGGAGCCGGGCGCGGTGCCGTCGTCGGGGCGTACGCCGACGACCAGGCCGGCTCGGGAACGGGCGCCGGCGGCGACGGCGGACATCACCCCGCCACCGCCCCCGCAGAGCACGGTGGCACCGCGCTCGGCGAGCAGCTCGCCCACCCGGCGGGCGTACGCCAGCTCGGCGCCCGACGCGGTCGCCGGCCCGCACACCGCCACCTGCACCATGCCGCCATGATGCCCGACGCGACGTGGCGCCCCGGCGGTATCCGCCGGGGCGCCACGGTCGGGCGGGTCAGAAAACCGTGTAGCCCGACTTTGTGTGCGGCGAGGGGAAGGGGGGGAA
>NZ_JBFAVI010000066.1:0-34899 GCF_040679695.1 Micromonospora sp. NPDC052213 | reverse complement strand
ACACCCCGCCCTCCCCTACCGCCCCCCCCGGCCGCCGGCGGCCCGGGGGCCGCCGGCCGGCGGGCGCGAGGGTGGTCCCGCCCCCCGCGTCCGCCGACCGTGGTCACCGGTGCGACCGGATCCGCCCCCGCCCCCCGGCGGTCCGCCCGGGAACCGGATCCGGCTCCCACGATGCCGGTCGTCGCAGCTCGGGAGTGTCACGGAAGTGATTTGAGGGGTGTACAGCAAGCGACAGGACAGTCATGATCTGATGTGTACCGCTACCGGACGCCGAACCGGTGTCAGTTCACCTCGTCGAGGGCCTTCAGGTTCACCCGGTGAGCGAGTTGTGGTCCTGGACCGGGGAGGGGTTGGGCCGTGGAAATGCGCCTGCCGGAGCCGGGTGACGCGCTCACGGGTGTGGAGATGTTCGCCGGGCTCGAGCCGGAGGTCCGGCAACGGGTCATCGCGGCGGCGGTCCCCCGGACGTACCGCAAGGGTCAGTTGCTGTTCGTGGAGAACGACCCCGGCGAGTCGCTGATCGTGCTGCGCCGGGGCGCGGTGGCGGTCTTCCGCACCGCGCCGACCGGCGAGCGCGCGGTGCTGTCGGTCATCCGCCCGCCCGACGTGCTGGGTGAGGTCTCCCTGCTCGACGCGTCCACCCGCTCGGCCTCGGCCGAGGCGATCGAGGACTGCGCGGCGCTCGCGCTGTCCCGGGGCGCGTTCATGGAGCTGGTGCACTCCAACCCGCGCATCCTCGACGCGGTGATGCGCTCGCTGGGCGGCCTGATCCGCCGGCTCACCGAGCAGAACGCCGACCACGTCTTCCTGGACCTGCCCGGCCGGGTGGCCAAGACGCTGGTGCGGCTGGCCGGCGAGAGCCAGGCCCCGATGATCACGATCGAGCTCAACCAGAGCCAGCTCGCCGAGATGGCCGGCGGCTCCCGGCAGAGCGTCAACCAGGCGATCGGGTCGTTCGCCAACCGCGGCTGGCTGCGCACCGAGGGCCGCCGGATCGTGGTCACCGACGTCGCGGCGCTGCGCCGCCGCGCCGGCATGAACGACCGCTGAGGCGTACCCGCCCAGCTCGCCGCACCGCCCCGTCGACCACGCGGGAAGGGGCCGGAGCGGTTGCTCCGGCCCCTTCCGTCGGTGCGGGCGTCAGGGCGTGGCGCTGCCCGGCCCGACCCAGTTGGTCGTGCTGCCCGGCCCGACCCACTCCGTGCCGTCCTTGCTGCCGCCGCCGGACTGCTCGCTGACGATCCCCTGCGCCTGCAGCGTCGCCAGCGTGGCGGCGTCCACGTCGACGGAGTCCCCGGCGAGGTGGCTCACCCCGTTGCTGTCGGTCCAGTCGCTCTGCAGCATCACGTACACCATCGGGCGTCCCCCTGTGGTCGTTGTTCGACAAATCAGCCGCCTGACTGTAGCCGCACGACCGGCCGGTGGACTGTCCACAAGCCAACAGCCCGGTACCCGACAGCTGGGGCCTGTGGTGATACTGGCACCGGATCGGTGCCGACCCCGGCGCCGGCGGGACCGCCAGTGGAGGGTGTCATCGCCACGCAGTGTGACCGCTGTGGACGCACGGCCGCCGCCGGCGACCGCTTCTGCGGCGGCTGCGGCAACGAGCTCGGCGCGGTGTGTCCGCACTGCCTCCGCCCGCTCGCCCGGGACGTGGCGTTCTGCACCTCCTGCGGCGCGCCCCGGCCCGGCACCGACCGGCGGGCGGCAGCCACGCAGGAGGACCGCCGCCGGGTCAGCGTGCTCTTCGTCGACCTGATCGACTTCACCCCGTACGTCGAGCGGGCCGACCCGGAGCTGGTCCGCGGCATGCAGACGGGGTTCTTCTCGGCCGCCCGCCGGGTCGTCGGCCAGTACGGCGGCGTGGTGGAGAAGTACATCGGCGACGCGGTGATGGCCCTGTTCGGGGCGCCGGTGGCGACCGAGACCGATGCGCTGCGCTGCGTCCGGGCCGGTCTGGAGCTGCAACGGGTGCTGACCCGCTTCACCCCCACCGGCGCGGACGCGCTGCGCTTCCGGGTCGGCGTGGCCACCGGCGAGGCGCTGGTGGACGTGGCCGCCGCCCGCGACGGCGGTCAGGCGATCGTCGCCGGTGACGTGGTCAACACGGCCTCCCGGATGCAGTCCGTCGCGCCGCCCGGCGGGGTGCTGGTCTGCGGCACCACCTACACGCTCACCCGGGACACCATCCGCTACTCGGAGCAGCCGCCGGTCATGCTGCGCGGGCGGTCGACGACGACCGAGGTGTGGCTGGCCCTCTCCCCCGTGCGCCGGCAGCCGACCGACCGGCAGCCGGACACCACGCCGCTCATCGACCGCGAACACGAGCTGGGGATGCTGGTCAACGCCCTGCACCGGTCGCTGCGCGACCGGCGCCCCCAGGTGGTGACCGTCTTCGGCCGGGCCGGGCTCGGCAAGAGCCGGCTGGTGCGCGAGCTGTACCGGCACGTGGACCGGCTGGTCGACGAGCCGCTGACCTGGCGTACCGGACGGTGCCCGCCGTTCGGCGAGAACGTGACGTTCGCGGCGCTGGCCGACATCGTCAAGGCCGAGGCCGGCATCCTGGACACCGACCCCGCGTCGACGGCCGCCCAGCGGCTCGCCTCGGCCGTCGGCGAGCTGGTCGGCCCGGGTGAGCGGGAACGCCTCGTGGACGCGCTGCGGCCGCTGGTCGGCCTGCCGGGGACCCCGCTGCCGGCCGAGGAGACCGAGTCGGCGTGGCGGCGCTTCCTGCTGGCGCTGGCCGCACGCCGGCCGACCGTGCTGGTCTTCGAGGACCTGCACTGGGCCGACGACGCCATGCTGCGCTTCGTGGAGCTGCTCGGCGCCGCCGCCCGGGACGTGCCGCTGCTGCTGCTCTGCACCGCCCGGCCGGAGCTGGTCGACCGGGACCCGAGCTGGGCGGGCACGATCACCGGCTCGGTGACCATCACCCTGCCGCCGCTGCGGGACACCGGCATCGCCTCGCTGTACGCCCACATGTTCGGCCAGGCGGCGTTCTCCGCCGACATGCTGACGCCGCTGGTGGAGGTGGCCGGCGGCAACCCGCTCTACGCCCACGAGTACGTGCGGATGCTCATCGAGCAGGGCGCGCTGCGCCAGTCCGGGCGGAGCTGGTCGCTGGAGAAGCACCTCGACCTGCCCATGCCGGAGAGCGTGCACGCCGTCATCGCCAACCGGATCGACCTGCTCGACGCCAACGAACGCACCGTGCTGCTGGCCGCCGCCGTGGTGGGCGTGCAGTTCTGGCCGGGCGCGGTGGCCGCCGCCCTGGGGCAGCCCGTCGAGTCGGTGGAGCGCGCGCTGCGCCGGCTGGAGCAGCGCGACTTCGTGCACGAGCAGGCCGCCTCGACCATGGCGGGGCAGCCGGAGTACCGGTTCCGGCACGTGCTGGTGCGCGACGTGTGCTACCAGCGGCTGCCCCGCACCGAGCGGGTGGCGCGGCACGAGCGCACGGCGGAGTGGCTGGACACGCTGTCGCAGAGCCGGGACACCGACCTGGCGGAGGTGCTCGCCCACCACCGCTGGGCGGCGCACGAGATCGCCCGGACGCTGGGCATGGACACCGCCCGGTACGCCGGCACCGCCCGCGCGGCGCTGCACCGGGCGGCCCGGCGGGCGTACGCGCTGCACAGCCTCGACGTGGCGGCGAGCCACGCGGGCCGGGCGCTCGGGCTGGCCGACGAGTCCGACCCGGTCGGCCACCTCCAGCTGGAGCTGCTCAGCACGGAGATCTCCTTCTACCGGGACGGCAACGCCTTCCTCTCCGGTGGTGGCCCCGAGCAGGTGCAGGCGCTCGCCGACCGGCTGCTGTCGCACGGCGACGAGGCCTGCGCGGCGCGCGCCTGGACGCTGCTCGGCCAGGCCGCGTGGCTGCGCGCCGACCGGCCCGCCGCGCTGGCCTGCCTGGACCGGGCCGTCCAGCTCTTCGCCCCGCTGCCCGACAGCCCGCAGAAGGCGGACGCCTACGCCGAGCTGGGCCGGCTGCACATGCTGAACTACGAGCGGGACCCGGCGGTGGCCGCGGCCGACCGGGCGGCGGAGATCGGCGAGCGGCTGGGGCTGACCGAGACCCGCACCAACGCCCGGATCACCTCCGCCACCGCCCGCTACCAGGCGGGCGACCGGTCGGGCCTGGACGAGCTGCACTCCATCGTCGAGGTCAGCCGCGCCAGCCAGCTGATCGCCCTGCCCCGCGCCATCCAGAACCTGGCGTACGCCGTCCGGGAGGAGGGCGACTGGCTGCGGTCGGACGCCCTGCTCTCGTCGTCGCCGACGCGCAAGGCCAGCGGGCAGACGCTGACCACGATTTCCTCCGCGGAGGCCATGCAGGCCTGGTTCGAGGGCGACTTCGGCCGGCTGCTCACCGCGGCCGAGGCGTTCGTGGACACCCCCACGGGAAGCTGGGACATGCAGGTCCGGGGCCTGCGCTCCTGCCTGCTGGTCCTGCGGGGCGAGCCGGTGCCGCCGGCCCGGTCCCAGGCCGACCCCGCCGCCGACGACGTCGCTGCCGCGCTCGACGCCGCCCGGCGCAGCGGCTTCCACCGGCTGCACTGGACCATGCTGGCGATGGGCGCGCTCTGCCGGGCGTTGCAGGGGCGCCGGGACGAGGCGGCGGCGCTGATCGACGAGCTGGCCACCTCCTGGTCGGCGGTGCCCGCCCTGGCCAGCGGCGAGTGGATCGCGGCGGCCGCCTACGCGGCCAGCCTCGCCGGGCGGGACGCCGCGGCCCGGGTGCGCGCGATGCTGGACCGGGTGGGCCACCGTACGCCCTGGTCGGAGGCGGCGCTGCGGACCGTGACCGGGGCGCTGGCCGCCGCGGACGGCGACCACGGGAGGGCCGCCGAGCTGCACCTGGCGGGCGCCGGGATCTACGCCGGCATCCCGGACGTGACCGACCGGATGCTGGCGCTCACCTTCGCGGCCGCGGAGCTGGAGCGGGCCGGCGAGCCGACGGCGGGCCGCCCGGAGCTGGCCGAGCTGCGCGCGTTCGCGCTGCGCAACGGCGCGCCGGGGCTGCTGGACCTGACCCGCCCGCCGGCGGCCCCCGCCAACCCCGCCCTGGCCTGCTGACCCGCCGCCGCGCGCGCGTGCGCGTCAGGCGGCGACCGGTTCGCGGGGGGTGGGGTCGGTCGGCTGGGTCTTCAGCTTCTGGGCGTACATGTCGACGTACTCGCGGCCGGAGAGCTCCATCAGCTCGTACATGATCTCGTCGGTGACCGCGCGCTCGACGAACCGGTCGCCGGTCATGCCGGCGTAGCGCGAGAAGTCCAGCGGCGCGCCGAACCGGATCCGCACCCGGGCGATCTTGGGGATCAGCTTGCCGGGCGGCTGGATCTCGTCGGCGTTGAGCATCGCCATCGGGATGACCGGGGCGCCGCTCTCCAGGGCCAGCCGGGCCACCCCGGTCTTGCCGCGGTAGAGCCGCCCGTCCGGCGAGCGGGTGCCCTCGGGGTAGATGCCGGCGATGCCGCCGGCGCGCAGCACCTGCAGCTGGGTGTCCAGCGCCGCCCTGGCCGCCCGGCCGCCGGAGCGGTCGACGGGGATGGTGCCGGAGCCGACGAAGAACATCTTCGTCAGCCAGCCCTTGATGCCCTTGCCGGTGAAGTATTCGGCTTTGGCGATGAATGTCACTTTTCGCTTGACGATCAACGGCGTGAAGATCGAGTCGGAGAACGACAGGTGGTTGCTGGCGAGGATCACCGGACCCGTGTCGGGCACGTGGTGCAGCCCCTCGACCTGTGGGCGGAAGATCAGCCTCAGCCACGGGCCGAGGATGACGTACTTCATCAGCCAGTACAGCACCGGTGTCCTTCTTCTGGAGGGGTCGCGACACCCGCGCCGCCGGGGCGGACCGGGTCGCCGGGCGGGCCCGACGACCCACGCGGGCGCTCCCGGCGGGCAGGCGACGTCAGGGATGAGCCTACGAACCGGGGGAGCGGCGCGCCACAACGCACTCCCGGAACCGGGTCCCGACGTGTCACGATTCAAGGCACGGTGCCCGAGGCGGTGCCGAGGGGGCTCAGGCGACCGCGCCGCGGGCGCGTGATGAGGAGGATGTCCGGTGTCAGCGGGTGGGGCCCGCCGGGGACGGCGGGACAACGGGCTCGACGCGAGCGAGTACGCCGTCGCCGGCGACGTGGATCCGCGCGTCGGCGAGCACCTGCTCGACGTCCTCGCCGCCGGCGGGATCGCGGCCTACCTGCAGCCCTCGGCCGACCTGAACCCGGTCACCCGCACCACCACCGTCCCCGCCCGGCCCGTCGACCGGCTCTACGTCGACCGGTCGCACCTGACCACCGCGCGGGACTACCTGACCCAGCTCGCCGACGAGACGGCCACCGACCGGTCCCGCGACGCGGAGCCGGACATCGACGCCGAGTGGGCCCGGATCGTCGCCGGCTTCCACACCACCCCCGCGCCGGGCGACAACCCGTGGCCCGCCGCAGAGGACGTGGACGAGCCGCCGGGGCCCGCCACGGGCCCGGTGACCCTCGCCGCGCCGGACGAGCCCGCGGGGCCGACCGCCACCGACGTGCGCCGGCTGCCGTACGCCGCGGACGTCTCGGGGATCTCCGTCGGCCCGGGCCGCCAGGACGAGCCCTCGCTGCTGGACGGGCTGGACACCTTCGGCGCGGACCTGCCCGACGGCGACGCGGACGACGAGCGCTACACCCCGCCGCCGCCCCCGCCCCTGCCGCGCTTCTCCAAGTACACGGTGGTCGGCGTCCTGGCGATCGTGGTCGGCTTCGTGCTGTTCCTGTTCCCGTCGATCTTCCCGGTGGCCGACCCCTCGGTCGTCAACCTGTTCGGCTTCACCGGCATCCTCGCCGGCTTCGTCGCGTTGATCTGGCGGCTGCGCCCCGGCGGCGACGAGGACCACGACCCGGACGACGGCGCGGTCGTCTGACCGCCCGGGCCGGGCGGGAGCCGCGCCCGCATCCCGGGACGACCGCCGCCCACGCCGCGATCGTGACAGTGGTGTAACTTACTGTCAGTAGGAATACCGCTGTCCGTCACTTCCCTCGCTGACTGCCCGGTTGTTCCTCCCTTGCGGCGGTCACTCCTCTGCGGATCGGAATGCCCGATATGCGACAGAGTTCCCTCGTGGTGGTCGCCAACCGCCTGCCCATCGACGACGGCGCGGCCCCGGACGGCGCGTGCGAGTGGCGCCGCAGCCCCGGCGGCCTGGTCAGCGCCCTGCACCCCCTGCTGCGGCACACCCCGGCGACCTGGGTGGGCTGGGCCGGCGGCACGGGGCCGGCGCCCGCCGTGCCCGACGTGGACGGCGTGCGGATGCACACCGTGCCGCTCAGCGGCGACGAGCTGCGCGACCACTACGAGGGCTTCGCCAACGCCACCCTGTGGCCGCTCTACCACGACTCGGTGGAGCAACCGGAGCACCACCGCCGCTGGTGGGAGGCGTACCAGCGGGTCAACCAGCGGTTCGCCGAGTCGACCGCCCAGGTGGCCGAGCCCGGCGCGATGGTCTGGGTGCAGGACTACCACCTCCAACTGGTGCCCGGCCTGCTCCGGGCGCTCCGGCCGGACCTGCGGATCGGCTTCTTCCTGCACGTGCCGTTCCCGCCGCCCGAGCTGTTCATGCAGCTCCCCCGCCGCGCCGAGTTGCTGCGCGGCATGCTCGGCGCCGACCTGGTCGGCTTCCAGCGGGCCCAGGCCGCGCACAACTTCGCCCAACTGGTGGCCAAGGTGCTCCAGTTCCCCGCCACCGACCGGCGGATCGCCGTCGACGACCGGGTGGTCCGGATCGGCGCGTTCCCCGTCTCCATCGACACGGTCGAGATGGCCGCGCTCGCCGCCCGGCCCGACGTGGCCGACCGGGCCCGCCGGCTGCGCCACGATCTCGGCAGCCCCGAGCAGGTGATCCTCAGCGTCGACCGGATGGACTACACCAAGGGCATCGAGCAGCGGCTCAAGGCGTACAGCGAGCTGCTCGCCGCCGGGCACGTCAAGGTGCGCGACACCGTGCTGGTGCAGGTGGCGGTGCCGAGCCGGGAACGGGTCGGGCAGTACCAGATCCTCCGCGAGCGGGTGGAGCGCGAGGTCGGGCGGATCAACGGCGAGTTCGGCCGGGTCGGCGAGCCGGCGATCCACTACCTGACCCAGCCGTTCGACCGGGCCGAGCTGGCCGCCCTCTACCGGGTCGCCGACGTGATGGCGGTGACCCCGCTGCGGGACGGGATGAACCTCGTCGCCAAGGAATACGTGGCCGCCCGGGTCGACGACGCGGGCGCGCTGCTGCTCAGCGAGTTCGCCGGCGCCGCCGCCGAGCTGCCGCAGGCGTACCTGGTCAACCCGCACGACCTGGAGGGGCTCAAGCAGGGGCTGCTCTCGGCGCTGCGGGCGAGCCCCGACGACGTCGGCGCGCGGATGCGGGCCATGCGGGCGCACCTGCACCGGCACGATATCCGGGCCTGGGCCCGCTCCTACCTCTCGGCGCTGGACGAGAGCGGCTCGCTGCTCACCCGGCTGGGCGCCGCCGACTGACGCCGGAAGACGGGGCCCGGGGTCAGGGCCGGCTGTCCGGGGCCGGGTCCTTCGCCAGCCAGTCCAGGATCGCGTCGACCGGCTCCCGCCACCGGGCGTCGAGCATCATGTCGTGCCCCATGCCGGGGAAGAGCAGCGGCGCCGAGCCGTACCGCCGGGCCGCCCGGGTCAGCGCCGCCGCCGGGACCACCCGGTCGTCCGGGCTGCCGAGCACCAGCACCGGCGGGTCGCCCACCGCGGGCTCCGCGGCCCGCCCGGTCAGCAGCTGCCACTGGGCCCGTCGGCTCGCCCGCCCCAGCCGGGCCGCGTACCGCCGGGCCTCGGCCTCGGGCAGCTCCCGGCTGAACAGCTGGCGGCGGTGCAGGCGCAGCGGCCCGCCGAACACCGCCGGCAGCGTGCCGAGCGGATTGCGGCGCAGCGCCGCGCCGAACGTCGCCCAGCCGCCGAGCACCGGCGCGACCAGCACGCCGGCCCGGGCCGGGTAGCGGGCCAGCGCGTGCGCGACCACCAGGGCCCCGGCGCCGTGCCCCACCAGCACCGCCTGGCGCGGCAGGCCCGCCGCCGCCTGCGCCACGTCGTGGGCGTACGCCCGCAGCGTCGCCTCCGGCGCCGGGCCGCTGCCGCCGTGCCCACGCAGGCTCAGCGCGTACGCCGGGAAACCCCGGGACGCGGCGTGGCCCAGCCAGTGCTCGGCGAACGCCCACGCGCCGTGCCCGAAGCCCGGCACGAACAGCAGCGGCGGTCGCCCCTCCTCGAGCTCGGGGGCCACGCCGAGCACCTCACGCCGGACCGGGCGGACCGGGCGCGCCCACTCCCGCCCCCGCATGATCCGCACCTGCTGACTCACTGCTCCGGCCTTTCGTTCGCGACTGCGGGGCTCCGCTGCGCTGCACTCCTCGCGCTCACCGGTCCGGCCTTTCGTTCGCGACTGCGGGGCTCCGCTGCGCTGCACTCCTCGCGCTCACTGCTCCGGCCTTTCGTTCGCGACTGCGGGGCTCCGCTGCGCCACGCTCATCGGGCACCCTCCAGGTCGCGCAGGGCGCGCTGGACGGCGCGCAGGTAGTCGGCGTGGCCGACCTCGAACCAGTGCCGGCTGCTGTCCTTGACGGGCCCCGCGTAGCGCTCCCCCGCCCTCGCCGTCACCCGGGCGGCGAAGGCCGCCGCCCGGTCGGGACGGGTCAGGCGCAGCCGCAGCAGCCGGGCGAAGAGCACCGTCTGCCAGTGCGACAGCGGGAAGACACCCGAGTCCGGCTGCACCAGCCCGGCGACGGCGAGCGTGGGATGGCCGGGGACGAAGGCGTTGAGCCAGAGCGTGGGCCGGCCCGTCCCCGCGTCGTCGCCGAGCACCTTGGGGTCGAGGAACTCGAAGCGCGGCAGGTAGCCGGTGGCGAAGACGACCAGCTCCGGGTCGATCTCCCGGCCGTCGGCCAGCTCCACGGCGTACGGGTGGAAGCGGGCGACGTCCGGCACCGGGGAGATCCCGCCGTGGCCCACGTAGTAGACGAGCTGGCTGTTGGCGATCGGGTGCGTCTCGTACACCCGGTGGTCGGGCTTCGGCAGGCCGAACCGGGTCAGGTCGCCCACGGTCAGCCGCAGCGTCCAGTGGTAGAGCCACTGCCGCACCCGCAGCGGCACCCGCAGCGCCAGCAGCGCGTCGTTGACCTGGTCCGCCGGGCGGCCGAGGACGTACTTGGGGGCGTACCAGTAGCCACGGCGGGTGGAGTGCCAGCAGTGCGACGCCTGCTGGGCGGCCTCGACGGCGATGTCGCAGCCGGTGTTGCCGGCGCCGACCACGAGCACCCGCTTGCCGCGCAGCTGCGCCGGGTCCTTGTAGGACGAGGCGTGCACGACCTCGCCCCGGAACTCCTCCAACCCCTCGTAGCGGGGCAGCTTCGGCGACCAGTTGTGCCCGTTGGCGACCACCACCGCCGCGTAGCGGGAGGTGCGCTCCGGGCCGTAGCCGCCCGTGCTGCGGGTGGTCACGTCCCAACGGTCCCCCTCGGCCGGCTCCACCCGGACGACCTCGGTGCCGAACCAGACGTGCGCCCGCAGGTCGAAGTGGTCGGCGTACCGCTCCAGATACGACAGGAGCTGGCTGTGGTGCGGGTAGTCGGGCCAGTCGTCGGGCATCGGGAAGTCGGGGAACTGGGTGAACGGCCGGGACGAGATCAGGTGCGTGCTCGCGTACACCGGGCTGCGGTCGTGCCGCCAGTTCCAGGCCCCGCCGACGCCGGTCTCCCGCTCGTAGCAGTCGACGCCGAACCCGTGTTCCTTCAGGTTCTTGACGGCGACGAGCCCGCTGGCCCCCGCGCCGATGACGCAGACGGTGTCGCCCCGGTCGGAGACCGGCCGACCGTCGCGGGTCAGGGCGAGCGTGCTCGCCTCCGGGTCGGGCCGGCCGTGATCGGTGGAGGTGGACACCGGGATCTCCTTTTGTGCGGCACGAGGGCCGGGTCGCGCAGCATCCTCTCCACTACGGAGCGGGATGTCCAGCCCCGGGGCGCGGACGACGGTCAGCCGGCCCCGGGCAGCAGCAGGTCGACGAGGACCGGGAAGTGGTCGCTGGCCCGGCGGGTCTGCGGGGTGTCGACCACGTCGTAGTCGACCACCGTGACGCGCGGGTCGACGAAGAGGGCGTCGATCCGCCGCCGGGGGCTCGCGCACGAGTAGGTGAGCCGGTCGGCCCGGTCCATCGCCACGGCGGCGTCGGTCAGCCCGCCCGCCACGGTGGCCCACGCCGGCCCGTCCGGCCCCTCGTTCAGGTCGGCCGCGGCGATCACCGGCGTGGTGGCGGCGTCGAGGTCGCGTTTGAACAGCGCGGCCTGCCCGGGCCGCTCGGCCGGGTCGGTGGACAGGTGCGAGCCGGCCACGGTGAACCGGGCGCCACCGGCGACCACGCACTCGGCGTACGCGGCGCCGCGCAGGTGCCGGCCCGGGGTGAGCGGGAAGCGTCGGCACCGGGTGTCCAGCACCCGCACCCGCAGGCTGGTCAGCAGCAGGTTGCCCAGCGCGGGCAGCCCGCCGGCGGCCACCACCAGGCCGAACGACTCGGCCAGCGCGGCCGACTTCTGCCGCCACCGGAACCGGCGCGGCCCCTCCTGCACGACCACCACGTCCGGCCGGGCGGCGCGGACCACCGCCGCCAACGCGGCCGTGTCGTCCCGTTGACCGTGGATGTTGTACGACACGACGCGCAGCGGCACACCCGGGCTCTGCGTCACGGCCCGCCTCAGATCCGGCGGGCCAGGTCGGCGGCGCCGATGACGCCGGCGGTGTTGCCCAGCTCGGCCGGGCGGATCTCGGCCACCGGAAGCCGGCTGCGCTGGGCGAGCGCCTCGGTGAACGACCGGCGGGTCGGGCCGAGCAGCAGGTCACCGGCGTCGATCACGCCGCCGCCGACGACGAGGACCTGCGGGTCGAGGATCTGCGCCATGTCGGCGAGGCTGGTGCCGAGCCAGCGCCCGACCTGCGCGAACGCCTCGGTGGCGACCGGGTCGCCGCCCTGCGCCGCGGCGGTCACCATGCGCCCGGTGATCGCCTCGGCGTCGCCGCCGGACAGCTCCAGCAGGGCCACGGCGCGGTGCGGCTCCTGCCGGGCGGCCGCGCGGGCGAACCGCACCAGGGCGCTGCCGCTCGCGTACTGCTCGATGCAGCCGAGCCGGCCGCAGCCGCACTGGTGGCCGTCCGGCACGGTGAGCATGTGGCCCAGCTCGGCGGCGATGCCGTTGGCGCCGCGCAGCAGTTCGCCGCCGAGCACGATGCCGCCGCCGACGCCGGTGCCGATGGTGAACATGACCATCGAGTCGTCGGCGTCCCGGGCCGCGCCGTGGCGGAACTCCGCCCAGGCCGCGACGTTGGCGTCGTTCTCCACGATCACCGGCAGGCCGGTCGCGGCGCTGACGTAGTCCCGCAGCGGCTCGTCGCGCCAGGCGAGGTTCGGGGCGAACAGCACGGTGGAACGGCCGGCGTCGATCCAGCCGGCCGCGCCGATGCCGACCGCCTCGATCGACCGCCCGACGGACAACTCGGTGACCAGTTCGATGATGACGTCCCGGGTCTTGGCGACGTCGTCGGCGGGGGTGTCCCGTCGGGCCTGCACGAGGACCGTGCCGGCGGCGTCCACGACACCACCGGCCACCTTCGTGCCACCGACGTCGACTCCGATGGTCAGCGTCACCGCTGCCACTCCCCTCTGCTGTGCTGCCCGCGCCCGCGCCGCCGGACGACCGGCGCGTGGTCGGGATGTGCGATTGGTCAGGCCGCGTCGCCTGGTGGGTGCTCGCCTGCGTCGCCGGGTGCCCGCGTCGCGGGCACCACGGGACGGTCGGCGGACGTCCGCACGGTCGCCGCGACGGCCGGCCCGGCGGCGTCGACGGGCGGTGCGGCGGCCGGGACGGCCATCTCCTCCGCCCGGGTGGCGGCGGACCAGACGTCCCGCTCCGCTGCCGGCTGAGAATCATGCCCGCTACGGGTGGCCTCGCGCCAGACGTGGTCGTCCGCGCCATCCGGTTCGGCGGTCGACGCCGCTGCGGCGGCCGGCTCGGCGGGGGGCTCCGGCGGGGCGAACGCGCGCAGCAGGCTGGCCACGCCGGCGGCCAGGTCGCCGGCGCCGGTGGCGAGGCGCTCGGCGAATTCCGGACTCGGATCGCGCAACGCGGCGATGCCCCGACAGACCGGGCAGACGCAGCACTCCGGCCCGCCGGTGGCGAAGCCGCCCCCGGATCCCCCGGTGGGCTCGCCCGGGGCGGCGCTGTGACCGAGGACACCCGACACGATCCCACCGAGCGGACCCCACGGGCCCGTCCCGGAGCCGGACGTCGCGAGGCGCGCGCCGGCCAGCAGCGTGGCGACCAGCCGTTCCGCCTCTTCCCGGGCCGAACCCGGATCCGTTGCACCCATGGTCGGCTCCTCTACCCTGCCGCCGGACGCGTCACTGCGCCGCACCGGGTGCTTCTACCCGGCGCTTGAGCTGCTTCAACGCGGTATCCATGATCATTTTCTCGGCCTTGCGGCGGAACATCCCGAGCATCCCGACCGAGAGCTCGACCTCAAGGGTGTAGGTCACGGTCGTCGTGCCGTCCGGGTTGCCCACCAGGTCGTACGAGCCGCGCTGGGACTTCTGCATCTTCGAGGGCGCCACCAGGTGCCACTCGATCCGGGAGAGGTCCTCGGCGTACTCGTAGGCCAGCACGTACTCGTCGGCCATCACCCCGGCGTCGATGACGAACCGGACCTGGCTGGCGTAGCCGTCCTCGTACTCCTCGATCACCTCCGCCCGCCGCACCGCTTCGGTCCACTCGGGGTAGCTCGGGAAGTCGCAGACGACCGCCGCCACCCGTTCCGGTGGCGCGCCGACGACGATCGACTGGGTGGAGGAGTCCGCCATGGGGGGAGGCTACCCGGCGCCGGCCGCGCGTACGCCGCGCCGCCCCCGCACGCACCGGGGGCGTGTCCCCCGCCGACAGGGCGAGCACCGGGGCTACCTGCCTATTCGCCCCGGCCGCCGAGACGGGTAGGTTTCGACAGAGCCGACCCGTGGTGGCGGCCGGCACGGCCAGTGAGCACGAGGGAGTGCAGGTGCGCGAGTTCTCCGTCCCGCCGATCGTCACCGTCGGCGACGCGGCCAACCTCACCGATCCGGTCTGGGAAAACGCCGAGGTCGCCCCGGACGCGGTCCAGTTCGTCCGCCCGAGCGGTGCGGCGGACGGCGGGACGACCTGGGCCGACGTCACCTGCCGGCAGTTCCGCGACGAGGTCGTCGCGGCGGCCCGGGGCCTGGTCGCCGCCGGCGTCCAGCCGGGCGACCGGGTCGGCCTGATGAGCCGCACCCGCTACGAGTGGACCCTGCTGGACTACGCGATCTGGGCGGCCGGCGCGGTCACCGTGCCGATCTACGAGAGCTCCAGCGCCGAGCAGGCCGCGTGGATCCTCGCCGACTCCGGTGCGGTGGCCTGCGTGGTGGAGAGCAACGCCCACGCCACCCTGGTCGCGGGCCTGCGGGACCGGCTGCCCGAGCTGCGGCACCTCTGGCAGATCGACCTGGGCGCGGTGGACGACCTGGTCCGCTCCGGCGCGTCGGTCGACCCGACCGAGATCGACCGGCGGCGCGCCGCCGTACGCGCCGACGACCTCGCCACCGTCATCTACACCAGCGGCACCACCGGCCGCCCCAAGGGCTGCGTCCTCACCCACCGGAACATGTACGCCGACATCGCCAACGCGGTGCCGGTGCTGCCGAACCTCTTCCGGCCCGACGCGTCGACCCTGCTCTTCCTCCCGCTGGCGCACGCCTTCGCCCGGCTGATCCAGATCGGCGTGGTCCAGGCGCGGGCCACCATGCGGCACTGCGCGGACACCAGGAACCTGGTCGCCGAGCTGCAGGACTTCCGTCCCACCTTCGTGCTCTCGGTGCCCCGGGTGTTCGAGAAGGTCTACAACGGGGCCAAGCAGAAGGCCGAGGCGGACGGCAAGGGCAGGATCTTCGCCCGCGCCGAGCAGGTCGCCATCTCGTACAGCGAGGCCCTGGAGACCGCCGGCGGCCCCGGCCTGGCGCTACGCGTGCAGCACGCGCTCTTCGACAGGCTGGTCTACCGCAAGCTGCGGGCGGCGCTCGGCGGCCGGTGCCGCGACGCGATCTCCGGCGGCGCCCCGCTCGGCGCCCGGCTGGGCCACTTCTTCCGCGGCATCGGCGTCAGCGTCTGCGAGGGGTACGGCCTGACCGAGACCTCCCCCGCCGCCGCCGCGAACCTGCCCGACGCCACCCGGATCGGCACGGTCGGCCGGCCGCTGCCGGGCGTGACGATCCGGATCGACGACGACGGGGAGATCCTGATCTCCGGCGACCTGGTCTTCCGCGGCTACTGGGGCAACGAGGAGGCGACCGCCGAGGTGCTCAGCCCGGACGGCTGGTTCCGCACCGGCGACCTGGGCCACCTCGACGCCGACGGCTTCCTGAGCATCACCGGCCGGAAGAAGGAGATCATCGTGACGGCCGGCGGCAAGAACGTCGCCCCGGCCGTGCTGGAGGACCAGGTGCGGGCGCACCCGCTGGTCAGCCAGTGCCTGGTCGTCGGCGACCGGCAGCCGTTCATCGCCGCGCTGGTCACCCTCGACGAGGAGGCGCTGCCCCGGTGGCTGTCCTCCGCGGGGCTGCCGGCGGACACCCCGGTCGAGAAGCTGCGCGAGCACGAGGGGCTGCGGGCGGAGATCCAGGGCGCGATCGACACCGCCAACCAGGCGGTCTCCAAGGCCGAGGCGATCAAGGTGTTCCGGATCCTGCCCCGCGACTTCACCGAGGCGACCGGCGAGCTGACGCCGTCGCTGAAGGTCAAGCGCCAGGTCGTGCACAAGTCGTACGCGGCGGAGATCGCCGACATCTACCGACGCTGACTACCATCCGTCACGTGCCCGCCTCGACGCCCACCCGGCCCCAGCCGCATCCCCTCGCCGCCGCGGCGCGCGTGGTCATGCTGGCGCTCGTCGCCGTCCTGACCCTGTTCGCCACGCGCGACGTCACCCAGCTCTGGTGGGTGGCGCTGCTCGCCGCCGCCGGGCTGCCCGCGCTGCTGGCACCCGCGCACCGGCTGGTCGGCCCGCTCAGCCGGGTGGCCGAGGTGGTGGTGCTGGGGCTGGCCGCGAGCCAGGTCGCCGCCGTCGCGACCATCGGCGGGGACGTCGGCGGGCTGGGCGCCTCCGCGGTGCTGCCCTACCTGGCGGTCCCGGTGACCGTCACCGCGCTGCGCCGCCGGTTCGCCGAGGGCGCCGCCCTGCTGGCGGTCACCGCGGCCACCCTGCTGGTGGCCGGCGCGCTCACCGGGGTCGACAGCGGCCGGCAGATCGGCCAGCTCGGCTACCTCGCGGTCTGCGCCCAGTGGCTGATCCTGGCCGGGCTCGGCCTCTACGCGGCCGGCACCCTGCACCGGCTGATGCAGGTCCGCAACGACGGCAAACCCCAGCCGTACGCCGAGGCGACCCGGCTGCTCACCCAGCTGCGCACGGTGGCGCGGCAGCTGCCCGGGGCCACCCTCGACCCGGGCGGCATCTCCGAGCACCTGCTCGAGGAGCTGCGCGCGGTGGCGCGGGCGGACCGGGCGGCGGTGCTGTCGGCCAGCGGCGGCGGCCGGCTCGTGGTGCTCGCCCAGGTGGGCGTGGACCGGGTGGACTGGGAGACGACGCTGGACGCGGACTCGGCGATCGCCGACGCGTGGGCCAGCCAGCAGCCGCACACCGCCGCCCGCTCGCAGGCCCGGTCGCACCGGGGCGGCGAGGTCTCCGCGCTGATCGTGCCGCTGGTGGCCGGGGTGCGCACGGTCGGCCTGGTGGTGCTGGAGGCGGACGCGGCGCAGGCGTACCCGGCCGGGGTGGTGTCCCGGGTGACCGGGCTGACCCGCCCGGCCGCGCTCCGGCTGGAGGCGGCGCTGCTCTTCGACGAGGTCCGCTCGCTGGCCACCAACGAGGAGCGGCAGCGGCTGGCCCGGGAGATCCACGACGGGGTGGCACAGGAGCTGGTGATGGTCGGCTACGGCATCGACAACGCCCTGGCCACCGTGCACGACGACGCCGAGGAGACCGCCGAGAGCCTGCGCGCGCTGCGCCACGAGGTGACCCGGGTGATCACCGAGCTGCGGCTGAGCCTGTTCGAGCTGCGCAGCGAGGTCGACCGGCACGGCGGGCTGGCCGCCGCGATCGCCGAGTACGCCCGCACGGTCGGCGCCTCCGGCGGACTGCGGGTCCACCTCTCCCTGGACGAGTCCACCGCCCGGCTGCCGGCCGCCACCGAGGCCGAACTGCTGCGCATCGCCCAGGAGGCGGTCACCAACGCGCGCAAGCACGCCGGAGCCGCGAATCTGTGGGTCACCTGCGAGGTCGACCCCCCATACGCGCAGATCGAAGTGTCGGATGACGGTCAGGGGATCGCTGACCAGCGCTCGGACGGGCACTACGGTCTTGCGATCATGGCCGAGAGGGCGGAACGTATCCGGGGCCGGTTGGAGATCAGGCCGCGGCAACCGAGCGGCACGACCGTCGCGGTGGTGCTCGGCTCGTCGCCCCGGCGCGATAACGTGCGCGGTAGCGTAGCGGCAGCAGAAGGGGAGTAACCCGAGGATGACCACAAGTCCGACACCGGCGACCCGTACCAAGGTCCTCCTTGTCGACGATCACGACCTGATCCGCAAGGGCCTGCGGCACGCGTTCGAGCGTGACCGGCAGTTCGAGGTCGTCGGCGAGGCCGCCACGGCGGCGGAGGGCGTACGCCAGGCCGGTGCGCTGCAGCCGGATGTGGTGATCATGGACCTGCGGCTGCCCGACGGCAGCGGTCTGGAGGCCACCCGGGCGCTTCGCAAGTCGAGCGCCTCGATGGGCATCGTCGTGCTCACCATGTACGCCGGCGACGACCAGCTCTTCGGCGCCCTGGAGGCCGGGGCGAGCGCGTTCGTGCCCAAGACGGCGCCGGCCGACGAGGTCGTCGCCGCCGCCCGGCACGCCGCCTCCTCCCCCAGCGCCTTCACCGCCGCCGACCTGGCCGAGGCGATGAAGCGCCGGCTGGCCCCCTCCGGGCCGCAGCTGTCCCCCCGCGAGGGCCAGGTGCTGCGGCTGCTCGCCGACGGGATGAGCGTGGCGGGCATCGCCAAGCAGCTCTTCGTCAGCGAGTCCACCGCCAAGACCCACATCTCGAAGCTCTACGAGAAGCTGGGTGCGGCCAACCGGGCGCAGGCGCTGATGACCGCGCTGCGGCTGGGCCTGCTCGAGGCTCCGGACGCCCCGAAGTTCTGAACGGTTCCCTCCGGGAGCCCAGCGACGCACCACCGACAGGCCCGCGCCCGCCGACGCCGGCGCGGGCCTGTCGGCGCATCGACCGACGTCGTCACCTTGCGGGGCGGCGCGCTATGGTCTCCCCGCCGGGCAACCGGCAGAATACCGGCGCGGGCAACGGCGTCCGCACCGCCGACACGAGGGGTGAGCGCATGCAGCGGCCGGACTGGGCACCCGACGAGATCGACATCGAGCGCCCCAGCGTGGCCCGCATGTACGACTACTACCTCGGCGGCTCGCACAACTTCGCGGTGGACCGGGCGGCGGCCCAGGCGATGGTGGCCGCCGTGCCGGAGGCGCCGCTGATGGCGCAGGCCAACCGGGCCTTTCTGCGCCGGGCGGTGCAGTTCCTCCTCGACGCCGGCGTCCGGCAGTTCCTGGACATCGGCTCGGGCATCCCCACCGTCGGCAACGTGCACGAGATCGCCCAGCGCGAGGCCCCCGACGCCCGGGTCGTCTACGTCGACGTGGACCCGGTGGCGGTGGCGCACAGCCGGGAGATCCTCGACGGCAACGACCGCGCCGCGGTGGTGCAGGAGGACCTGCGTCATGCCGAGCGCATCGTCGCCCACCCCGAGGTCCGCCGGCTGCTCGACTTCGACCGGCCGATCGCCGTGATGATCGTGGCGGTGCTGCACTTCGTCTCCGACGACGACCGGCCGGCCGAGCTGCTGCGGACGCTGCGCCAGGCGCTGGCGCCGGGCAGCTACCTGGTGCTCTCGCAGGCCAGCGCCGACGGCCGCGGCGACGAGGAGCGGGCCGACGCCGAGCGCGTCTACCGGCGCACCGACAATCCCCTGTGGATCCGCAGCCGGGGCGAGCTGACCGCGTTGTTCGACGGCTTCGAGCTGGTCGAGCCCGGCGTGGTCTGGGTGCCGCAGTGGCGCCCGGAGTCCGCCGACAGCGCCGAGTACGCCGAACGGGCGGCCTTCATCGGCGGCGTCGGGCGGCTCGATGGGTGAGTTGCCGGGGGCCGCGGCCCTCGCCGTGCCGCCCGGGACGACCGTGCGGCGTCCGTCGCGCCCGGGAGCGTTCGCCCGGGCGTGGGCCAAGGCCGTCTCCGGCACCAGTTACCTGCCGATGACCCAGGCACAGCTGGAGGCGCTGCTGCAACGCCTCACCGACCAGCTCGCGGGAGCGCTGCTGTCCGACCCGTTCGACCTGCGGGTCGGGCACCGCGTCGGCACCGAACTGGTGGCCGCGCACATCGCGTCGCCCGAGGCGCTGGGGCGTACGGTCGAGGTCGTCCAGCTCCGGCTGGCCCGCGACCTCGGGCTGGTCGGCGAGGAGGTCGCGGACCGGCTGGCCCGGCTGCTGGCCGCGGTGTCCATCGGGTACTCCCGGGCGCTGCGGGACCGGACGCTGGACGAGCAGGAGTCGATCCGGCGGGCCGCGATGACCGCCCGGGCGCAGGCGGAGCGGGCGCTGCGCGCCAGCGAGGCCCGCTTCCGCCACCAGGCGACCCACGATCCGCTGACCGACCTGCCCAACCGCGCGCTGTTCACCGAGCGCCTGAGCGCCGCGATCGACTCCCCCGGCCCCGGCGGGGAGCGCGTCGGGGTCTGCTTCCTGGACCTGGACCGGTTCAAGGTGGTCAACGACTCGCACGGGCACCAGGTCGGCGACGGGCTGCTGGCCACCGTTGCCGACCGGCTCCGCCGGGCCGTCGACGGGCATCTGGTGGCCCGGCTCGGCGGCGACGAGTTCGTCGTCCTGGTCGAGCGCACCACCGGCACCGAAGACGTCGTCGCCGTGGCGGAGGCGGCGCTGGCCGCGGTGCGCGCGCCGGTGCTGGTGGACGGGCACGAGCTGTGCGTGTCGGCGAGCATCGGCATCGTGGAGCGGCAGGTCGCCGGCACCTCCCCCGGTGACCTCATGCGGGCGGCCGACAGCACCCTGCACTGGGCGAAGGCCGCCGGCGGCGCCCGCTGGGCGCTCTACGACGCCGACCGCGACCGCCGGGAGCTGGCCCGGTACGCGCTCTCCGCGGCCATCCCGGCCGCCCTGGAGCGGGGTGAGTTCTACCTCGACTACCAGCCGCTGACCTCACTGCGCGACGGCCGGGTGGTCGGCGTGGAGGCGCTGGTGCGCTGGCGCCACCCGGAGCTGGGCGTCCTGCGACCGGACAGCTTCATCGGCCTGGCCGAGGAGACCGGGCTCATCGTCCCGCTCGGCGGGTGGGTGCTGGCCGAGGCGTGCCGGCAGGCGGGTAGCTGGTCCGCCGGAGTCGCGACGGCCCCGTTCGTCAGCGTCAACCTGGCGGTACGGCAGGTCCGCCGCCCCGGCCTGGTCCAGGAGGTCCGCGGACTGCTGCGGCGCACCGGCCTGCCGCCGGAGCGGCTTCAGCTGGAGATCACCGAGAGCACCATGATGAGCACCGCCGAGGAGCCCGTCCGGGCGCTGCGGGTGCTGGCCGACCTCGGCGTCCGGATCGCCATCGACGACTTCGGCACCGGCTACTGCAACCTGGCGTACCTGCGGGACCTGCCGGTGACCGAGCTGAAGGTGGCCGGTCAGTTCGTGGCCGGGCTGCGCGCGCCGGAGAGCCGGGCCGACGAGCGGATCCTCGCCTCGCTCGTGTCCCTGGCGCACGCGCTGGACCTGACCGTCACCGCCGAGGGCGTGGAGACCGCCGGGCAGGCGGAGCGGCTGCGGGCGATCGGCTGCGACGCCGCCCAGGGCTGGCACTTCGGCCGCCCGGACTCGGCCGAGCGCCTCCTCGAACGCCTCCGCTGACCGCCGGCCACCCCACGCCCCTTCCGACCACTGTCGACCGCCCTGGTCTCATGGACGGGGCAGCTCAAACAGCGCGCAGGCGGGCACACCCGGCGCCCCGCCAGGCGGACACCAGCCGGGCGTCAGCCGGCCAGCAGGGCCGCCATCCGCCGCGCCTGGGTCTCCCAGCGCCACTCCCGCTCCACCCATGCGCGACCGGCCGCGCCGAACTGGCGGGCCAGGTCGCGGTCGGCGAGCAGCGTGGCCACCCGGTCGGCGAGCTGGGCGACGTCCCGGCCGCGCACCACGAACCCGGTCTCGCCCTCGCGGACGGCGTCCGGCGCGCCGCCGGAGTCGCCGGCCACCACCGGCAGGCCCGTCGCGGAGGCCTCCAGGTAGACGATCCCGAGCCCCTCGACGTCCAGCCCCCGGTTGCGGGTGCGGCACGGCATCGCGTAGACGTCGCCGGCGGCGTAGTGGGCGGGCAGTTCGGCGGACGGCACCGAGCCGGTGAAGACCACGTCCCGCTCGACCCCCGCCTGGCGTGCCAGCTTCTCCAGCGTGGCCCGGTACGGCCCGCCGCCGACCACCAGCAGCGCGGCGTCGGGCACCCGCCGGCGGATCTCGGGCATCGCCCGGATCAGCATGTCCTGGCCCTTGCGCGGCACCAGCCGGGAGACGCAGACCACCACCGGGCGGTCGGCCAGGCCGAGCCGACGCCGCACCGGTTCGCCGTCGACAGACGGGTGGTAGGTGTCCACGTCCACCCCGGGCGCGAGCCGGTGCAGCTCGGTCACCCCGTGCAGCGCCCGCTCCAGCCGCACCCTGGTGTACTCGCCCAGGTAGGTGGTCACGTCCACGCCGCGACCGATCCGGCGCAGCGCGGCCCGGGCGCCCGGCAGCGCCGCCCAGCCGACCTCGTGGCCGTGGGTCTGCGCCACCGCCCGGCGGATGCCCGCCCGGCGCCGCAGGCCGGCGGCGAGCAGCCCGAGGGGGGCCGCCGCGCCGAACCACACGGTGTCGCAGTCGTACGCCCCGGCCAGCCGGGCGGCCCGGCGGGCCACCGGCGGGGTGGGCAGCAGCACGCCGGTGCGCTCCCGGACCACCTCGAAGGGCTGGTCGGCGTCGAACTTCTCCGCGCCGCGCCAGGTCGAGGCGTAGACGACCACCGAGCCGGCGGGCTGGCGCACCGCGAGGTTGTGCACGAAGGACTGGATGCCGCCCGGACGGGGCGGGAAGTCGTTGGTGATCAGCAGCGTACGGCTCATCGGCCGGCCTCCCTGGCGTGGGCGCGGGCGGCGGCCATCCGCTCGACCGTGGACGGGTGGGTGGCGGAGTAGAGGTACTCCCAGCGCGGCGGATCGGGGTCGGCCAGGTTGATCCCGGCGAGCCGGCGCTGCATCGCCTCGAAGGCGGCCGGGTCGCCGGTCAGGGCCAGCGCGTGCGCGTCGGCGCGTGCCTCCACCCGCCGCGACATCAGCGCCTGTACCGGGGTGGAGACCAGCCCGGCGACCGTCACCAGGGCGATCAGCAGGGGGAAGGCGCGCGGTTGGGCGACCGAGTCGACGCCGGCCAGCCGCAGCAGCGGGCCGGAGGACCCGATCAGGTAGAGTGCGACCACCGCGGCGGCGGCGCCCAGCGCCCCGGTCAGCGTGCCGACCGCCACGTCGCGGTCCTTGGCGTGCCCCAGCTCGTGCGCCACGACGGCGGTCACCTCGGCGGGCGTCGCCTCGCGCAGCAGCGTGTCGTAGACGACCACCCGCCGGGTCGGCCCGAGGCCCGAGACGTACGCGTTCACCGCCCGGGTGCGCCGCGAGGCGTCGGCGACCAGCACGTCGCGTACGGGGACGCCGTCGCGCGCCGCCATCGTCATCAGCTCGGTGCGCAGCGGGCCCTGCTCCATCGGGGTGAACCTGTTGAACACCGGTTCCACCAGCACCGGCAGCACGAAGGAGAGCAGCACCACCAGGGTCGCGGCGCCGGCCGCGCCGAACGCCCACCACCAGCGCGGCGACAGCCGGATGACGGTGTAGAAGCCGAGCAGCGCCACCGCGCCGATGACGGCGCTGACCGCGTACGACTTGAGCAGGTCGACGGTCCAGCCGCTCCAGCCGTTGGTGGCGAGCCCGTAGCGGGTGAGCACGCTCTGGCGCCAGGCGGCGAACGGGAGGGTGACCAGGTCGGCGACGAGCACCACGGCGAGCCCGCCGAGCACGGCCTGGGCGATCCAGTGGCCGCCGAAGGGACGGCCGGCCAGCTCGACCAGCCGGCTGCCCAGCGGGGTGAGGCCGAACGCCAGGGCGACCAGCAGGCCGAGGGCCAGCGCGGCCCAGCCGGCGGGGCGCAGCGCGGAGCGGAACTCCCGGCCGCGGGCCACCTGGTCGGCGGGGAGGTCACCCAGCGCGGCCAACTGGTCGGCCCGCGGCGCGGGCGGGCGCTGCCACGGGATCAGCACCGCGGCGGTCACCACCAGGGCCACGGTCAGGCCGACCAGGGTCAGCACCGCCCAGCCGCGCGGGCTCACCGGGGCCCACCCGGCACCGCGCGGCGGCCCGCCCGTGGCACCGCCCGCGACCGTCCGGGGCCCGCGGCGCCGCCGATCGCGGCGGGGCTGCCGCCACCGCGCCGTACCCGCGTCATGCGCCGCTCCCTCCCGCCGTGAGCGCCCATCCTATTGCCCGCGTCGGCGGCGCCCGCCCCGACCGGACCCGCACCCCGCCGCCGGCTGCCCTCCTTGGCGGCCCGCCGAGGCCGGGCGTGGCTGTCGCAGCCCCGGCGTCGGCCACCGTCGTGCCCCACCGACGCCATCGCGCGCCATCATGACGCCATCCGACGCCACAAGCGCCTTGCTGTGACGTCGTGATGATGTCATAGTGGCGTCATGGACCTGACGTCGTATGTCGACAACCTCCGGCAGGAGCTGGCCGGCGTCGCCGAACTCGGCGGCGAGGAGGCCCGGGCGCTGGCCGAGCGACTGGCCGGGCCGCTCGAGTCGGCGCTCCGTCTGGCGCTGCTGGACGCGCTGACCGCCGCGGCGGCGGAGATCACCCGCGACCTGGCACCCGGTTCGGTCGAGCTGCGCCTGCGCGGGCGCGAGCCGAGCTTCGTCGTGACGCCACCGCCGACCGGCCCCGAGTTCCAGGGCGAGCCCGAGGCTCCCGAGCCGGTCACCCCCCCACCGGCGGACACCGAGGAGGGCGCCACCTCGCGGATCAGCTTCCGCCTCTCGGAGCACCTCAAGAACCGCATCGAGGAGGCGGCCGCCCGCGACGGCCTCTCCGTCAACGCCTGGCTCGTCCGGGCGGCGACCGCCGCCGTGGCGACGACCGGGACGGCGGGCCGGCACGCGCCGCGACGCGCCCCCCGGGGCGGGGAGCGCTACACCGGCTGGGCTCGCTGAGCGCCCGCCACCGGTTCGCGTCACCACCTCCGACCATCCGTCCCGTTCCGGGACGTCCACTCCGTTCAGAAGGGACCGTCGTGCCCACATTCGACACCCCCGCGCCGATCTCGGCCACCGTCGACCTGGTCGTCGGTGACGCCCGGATCACCGCGACCGACCGCACGGACACCGTCGTCGACGTCCGGCCGAGCAACGCCGCCGCCGACGCCGACGTCCGGGCCGCCGAACAGACCCGAGTGGAGTACGCCGACGGCCGGCTCCTGGTCAAGGCGCCCCGGCAGCGCGGATTCGGCCTGGTCGGCAAGCCCGGCTCGATCGACGTGACGATCGCGCTGCCCGCCGGCTCACACCTGCACGGCAATGCCTCCGCGGGGGCGTTCCACGGCGCCGGCCGGCTCGGCAACTGCCGGATCCGGATCGCGGCCGGCGACATCGAGCTGGACCGCACGGCCGACGCCGATCTCGACACCTCCGCCGGCGGCGTACGGGTGGAGCACGTCGCGGGCCAGGCCCGCATCAGCACCGGATCCGGCCGGATCCGGGTGCAGGAGGTCGAGGGCGACGCGGTGGTCAAGAACTCCAACGGCGAAAGCTGGCTGGGCACCGTCACCGGCGAGGCGCGCGTGAAGGCGGCCAACGGCGACATCGCCGTCGACCGCGCGCACGCCTCGGTCACCGCCACCACCGCCAACGGCGACGTCCGGATCGGCGAGGTCTCGGCGGGCACGGTGTCGGTCAGGACCGCGAGCGGCGGGCTCGACATCGGCGTGCGCTCCGGCACCGCCGCCCTGCTCGACCTGCACACCCAGTTCGGCCGGGTGGACAACCACCTCGAGGCGTACGAACCGCCCGGCGAGCCGGAGAGCGCCGTACGCGTGAACGCCCGGACCTCCTTCGGCGACATCGTGATCCACCGCCGCTGATCCCCCACGCCACCACTTCCCGGCCGGCTCGGCGGCCGGCCCAGCCCCCGACCGGCCCGACGGCCGGCGTGGAAGGAGAAGACGTGCCACCCAACTCGACCCCGGCGGCCATCACGGTCGCCGGCCTCCGGAAGTCCTTCGGCGACCACGTGGTGCTCGACGGGATCGACCTCACCGTCGCCGCGGGGACGATCTTCGCGCTGCTCGGCCCCAACGGCGCCGGCAAGACCACCACCGTGCAGATCCTGTCCACCCTGATCGGCGCCGACTCCGGCGAGGCGCGGGTCGCCGGTCACGACGTCGCCCGGGAGCCCGACGCGGTACGCGCCGCGATCGGCGTGACCGGCCAGTTCTCCGCCGTCGACGGCCTGCTCACCGGCGAGGAGAACCTGCGGCTCATGGCCGACCTGCACCACCTGTCCCGAGCCGAGGGGCGGCAGCGCACGCGGAGCCTGCTCAGGATGTTCGACCTGGTCGAGGCGGCCGGCAAGCCCGCCGCCAGCTACTCCGGCGGGATGCGCCGGCGGCTCGACCTGGCGATGGGTCTGGTCGGCCGCCCCCGCGTGGTGTTCCTCGACGAGCCGACCACCGGGCTCGACCCGCGCAGCCGGCAGGCCATGTGGCAGATCGTACGGGGCCTGGTGGCGGACGGCGTCACCATCTTCCTCACCACCCAGTACCTGGAGGAGGCGGACCAGCTCGCCGACCGGATCGCCGTGCTCGACCACGGAAGGCTGGTGGCGGAGGGCAGCGCGGCGGAACTCAAACGGCTCGTCCCCGGCGGGCACATCAGCCTGCGCTTCGCCGACCGGGCCGGGTTCGACTCGGCCGTGGTCGCTCTCGGCGACTCGTCCCGCGACGCCGCCGAACTCACCCTGCACGTGCCCAGCGACGGCGGTGTCCGGTCGCTGCGGAACGTGCTCGACCTGCTGGACAGCCGGTCGATCGCCGTGGAGTCGCTGTCGGTGCACACGCCCGATCTCGACGACGTCTTCCTGGCCCTCACCGGCCAGCCCGAAAAGGTGGGAACCCCCCGATGAGCGCCCTGACCTACGCCGTACGCGACTCCGGCACGATGCTGCGCCGCAACCTGCGACGCGGGGTGCGCTACCCGTCGATGACGGTGCTGCTCGCCGGCATGCCCATCCTGCTCCTGCTGCTGTTCGTCTACGTCTTCGGCGCGACCCTCGGCGCCGGGCTGGGCGGCGGTTCGGGCGACCGGGGCGACTACGTCGACTACGTCACCCCGGGGATCCTGCTGATAACCACCGGCCTGGCGGCCACCGGGACGGCGGTGTCGGTCGCCATGGACATGACCGAGGGCATCATCGCCCGGTTCCGGACCATGGCGATCGCCCGGGTGTCGGTGCTGACCGGCCACGTCCTGGGCAGCATGGTGCAGACCATGCTCAGCCTGGCGGTGGTCACCGGCGTCGCGCTGCTCATCGGGTTCCGGCCCAGCACGGGTGTCACGGCCTGGATCGCGGCGGCCGGGGTGCTGGCCATGACCACCTTCGCGTTCACCTGGCTCTCGGTCGCGATGGGTCTGGTCTCCAAGAGCGTCGAGACGGCGAGCAACCTCCCCATGCCGCTGACCTACCTGCCCTTCATCGGCAGCGGATTCGTGCCCACCGACTCGATGCCGGACGGGCTGCGGCAGTTCGCCGAGTACCAGCCCTTCACCCCCATCATCGAGACCCTGCGCGGGCTGTTGACCGGCGGGCCGGTGGGGACGAACGCCGTTCTCGCAGCGGCCTGGTGCGCCGCCATCGCGCTGGTCGGCTATCTCTGGGCGAAGAAGCTGTTCAACCGGGACCCGTCCCGCTGACCCGCACCGATCACGGATCCCCCGACCGCCCGGCCGGTCGGGGGCACCCGTGCTCGCGGTGCGGATCGGAGTCCCGACGCGGCACCCGCGGCCGGCCCGGTCACGCGGCCTCGTGCCGCCCGGCGGGCCGGCGGGCCACCCGGGGTGCGGACAGCACCTCCACCTCGAACCCGGCCCGGGCGAACACCTCGACCGCCCGGGCCTCGGCACCGCCCAGCCCGGCGGCCGGGGACGAATCGTCGAGCAGGGCGGTGACCAGGCAGTCGGAGCAGCCGCTCCCCCGGATCCCGCACCCCGCACAGTCGATGATCATCACGCCTCCTGGTGCGCTGCGGCGACCGGGCGCGGCGTCACCGTCGCCACCCGAACACCGTCGGTCACCACGACGCTAGGCGCGGGGTACGACAGAAAGGGACAACGGGGTCGCGGACGCCGGAATGCGATCAAGCACCCCGATCAGGACCGGGCGAGCCGCCGCAGCAGCGAGTCGGCCCCGAGCGGGTACGCGCCGTGCCGGCGTACGCCGTCGGCGACCTCCCGGTCGGAGGAGACCACCACCACCGGCCGGCCCGGCGGCTCGGCGCGGACCAGGCGCCGGATCAGCTCGTCGGCGGTCTCGCCCTTGCGGGAGAAGAGAACCCGGACCCCGCGCGGCGACGGGGGCAGCCCGTGCATCCGTTCCGCGCCGTCGAAGACCACGGTGACCTCGTCGCCGGTCTGCGCGGCGATCCCGCCCAGACCGGTGATCAGCCGCTTGCGCTGCTGCTCCAGCGACATCTCGCCGAAGCCGCGCTTGGTGACGTTGTAACCGTCGACGACGAGGTGCGCCCGGGGCAGCGCCAGCAACTGGTCGAGGCGGGCCGGGTCGTCGGTGTCGCGGGCGCGGGTGGCGGCGCCGGCCGCCGGGGCGGCGGTCTGGTCGGCGAAGGCGTCGGCGACGAAGTCGGCGGGCAGCTTGTCGACCGGGTCCAGCGCCAGCTCCCGACGCAGCCCGACGGCCGCCTGCCCGATGGTCTCCAGCAGCAGCCACAGCCGGGCGTCGTCCACCGACCGGGCCTCCTTGGCGCTGGCCCGGGCGACCCCGGCCGCCGCCTCAGCCTCGGCCAGCCGGGCCCGGACCCGGCGCAGCTCGGCGTCGGCGTCCGCCGCCGCCCGGGCGGCCCGGCCCCGCTCGGTGGCCAGCAACTCGTTGGCCTTGCGCTCGCGGGCCTGCGTCTCGCGCAGCGACCGGCCCAGCTGCCGGCTCTCCTCGCGCAGCTGCCCGAGCTCCTCGCGCACCCGGGCCAGCTCGTCGCGGAGCTTCTCCGCCTCCACCCGGGCCACCGCCCGGTCGTGCTCGGCGCGGGTGGCCCGCTGCTCGGCCTCGCGGACCAGCTCGGCGACGACCGCGCTGTCGGCCTCCGCGCGCACGGCCGCGCCGCTGGCCTCGATCAGCTCCCGCCACCCCCGGGGCCGGGCCAGGTAGGCCAGCGCGGCCACCTCGACCGGGTCGGCGGCGGCGGGCGCGGTGCCCTCGAGCACCGCCGCACCCAGGTCGCCGGTGTCGGCGAGCACCCGGGCGGTGATCCGCTGCCGGAACAGCGGGTCCCCGGTGAGCTGGGCGGCGATCGCCGGGGCGCCGAGCCGGGCCCGGCGGTTGGGGGCGAACTTGGCGACCCGGCGCAGCGGCACCGGCACCTCGTCGGCGGGCAGCCCGGGGAGCACGGCGGCGGTGAGCGCCACGATCCGCTGGCGGACCGGCTCGGGCAGCACGGGTTCCGGCTCGGGCGTGGACCCGTCGTCCGCCGATCCCTCGGGCGCGGACCCCTCAAGCGTGGGCCCGTCGTCCGCCGGGCCCTCGGCGACGACCTCCTCGGCCGCCTCGTTTCGACCGGGCTCGACACCGGCCGCCTCGGGCCCCGGCTCGACCGCCGCGGGCAGACCGCCCTCGTCGGGGCCGGCCCCACCGGCGTCGCGCACGGTGTCGACCGGCCCCTCCTGCGGGAGACGGTCGTCGTGCGGCTCGGTGAGGGGCATCTGGCAAGTCTCCCACCGCGACCGGGCCCACCGCCCGGTGAGTGAGCCGATCTCTCATCCTAGACCGGTGGTGACGGCTGGTGCCGGTGGGACGGGAGTGTCGGACCGGGACGCTAGCGTGCCGCCGATGGCACAGACGGAGTACGTCCAGGAGCCGCTGGCCGGCTTCGACCCGGGCGCGGGCGGCATCGATCCCGCGCTGCCGCTGTACGCGACGACGTTCGTGGTGGTCGACCTGGAGACCACCGGCGGCGCGCCGGACGGCGGCGGGATCACCGAGATCGGCGCGGTGAAGGTGCGCGGCGGCGAGGAGCTGGGCGTGCTGGCCACCCTGGTCAACCCGGGCGTGCCGATCCCACCGTTCATCACGGTGCTCACCGGCATCACGCAGGCCATGCTGGTCCCGGCCCCGCCGATCGAGCAGGTGCTGCCGAGCTTCCTCGAGTTCGTCTCCGACGCCGTGCTGGTCGCCCACAACGCCCCCTACGACGTCGGCTTCCTGAAGGCCGCGTGCGCGAAGCACGGCTACCGCTGGCCCAATCCCCGGGTGCTCGACACCGCCGCGCTGGCCCGCCGGGTGCTGACCCGCGACGAGGTGCCCAACCGCAAGCTCGGCACCCTCGCGGCCTACTTCCGCACCGCCACCCAGCCGACCCACCGGGCGCTCGACGACGCCAAGGCCACCGTCGACGTGCTGCACGGGCTGATCGCCCGGCTCGGCGGGCACCGGGTCGACACGATCGGCGACGCCATCGAGTTCGCCCGGGCGGTCACCCCGACCCAGCGGCGCAAGCGGCACCTGGCGGAGGGGCTGCCCAAGGCGCCCGGGGTCTACATCTTCCGGGCCGCCGACGACCGGCCGCTCTACGTCGGCACCTCCGGCGACATCGCCACCCGGGTGCGCAGCTACTTCACCGCCGCCGAGAAGCGGGCCCGGATCTCCGAGATGCTCGCCGCGGCCGAGCGGGTGGAGGCGGTCGAGTGCGCCCACTCGCTGGAGGCGGAGGTCCGCGAGCTGCGGCTGATCGGGGCGCACGCGCCGCCGTACAACCGGCGGTCGAAGTTTCCGGAGCGGGCGGTCTGGCTGAAGCTGACCGACGGTCCCTACCCCCGGCTCTCGGTGGTCCGGAGCATCGCCCCCGGCGACGCCGGCTACCTCGGCCCGTTCAGCTCCCGCCGGGCGGCGGAGCTGGCCGCCGCCGGCTTCCACGACGCCGTGCCGCTGCGGCAGTGCACCCACCGACTCTCGCTGCGCACGGTGACGCCGGCCTGCGCGCTGGCCGAGCTGGGCCGCTGCCCGGCGCCCTGCGAGCACCGGATCACCCCGGAGGAGTACGACGTCCGTGCCGTCGCGCCGTTCCGCACCGCGACCGCCAGCGACCCGCAGCCGGTGGTCGACGCGCTGCTGGCCCGGATCGAGGTGCTCTCCCGAGACCAGCGCTACGAGGAGGCGGCGGTGGTGCGTTCGCGGCTGGCCGCGGTGCTGCGGGCGACGGTGCGGATGCAGCGGCTGGCCGCGCTGACCGGGATCGCCGAGCTGGCCGCGGCCCGCCCGGCGGCCCGGGGCGGCTGGGAGCTGGCCCTCGTGCGGTACGGCCGGCTGGCCGGGGCGGGGGTGTCCCCGCCCGGCGTCCACCCTCGACCGACGATCGCCGCGATCCGGGCGACCGCCGAGACCGTGCCGCCCGGCCACGGCCCGGTCCCGCACGCCTCCGCGGAGGAGACCGAACGCATCCTGTCCTGGTTGGAACGGCCCGAGACCCGGCTGGTCGAGATGTCCTCCGGATGGGCTTCCCCGGTGGCTGGCGCGGCGCGCTTCCGCGACCTGTTGAGCAAGGCCGAGAGCGCCGCGTCCCACCAACTCTCGACCGAACGCTCATGACCATGTGTCCGATCGGACGACGTCGACTCGCTTAGGCTGTTAGAGAAGTGCAGTCCTGCCCGTTTCGTGGGCCTGCTCCCGGTTGCCGGGTCCCGGCGGCCGTGGGGCCGGGGTGAGGAGGTGTCCCACGTGGACGTCGACGCCGGACGCGGCGCCGCCCTGGGGGGCGCCCTTCCGACCCAACCGGGCGAGCTGCCGCTGACCCGCCGGCTCCGGTCGCTGCTGAGCTGGCCCACCGCCGAGACCGACCCGGTGAACCACCTCGTCCGGACTCATCGGACGATCCACCCGGGCACCGAGCCCTCCGTGCTGCGTCGGGCCTACACCATCGCGGAGAACATGCACCGTGGGCAGTTCCGCAAGAGCGGCGAGCCCTACATCACCCACCCGCTGGCCGTGGCCCAGATCTGCGCCGAGATCGGCATGGACGCCACCACCCTGGTCGCCGCGCTGCTGCACGACACCGTGGAGGACACGCGCTACACGCTCCAGGCTCTCGCGGAGGACTTCGGGCGGGAGGTGGCGCACCTGGTCGACGGGGTGACCAAGTTCGACAAGGCGTTCTACGGCAAGGCCGCCGAGGCCGAGACGATCCGCAAGATGATCATCGCGGCCGGCAAGGACGTCCGGGTCCTGATCATCAAGCTGGCCGACCGGCTGCACAACATGCGCACCCTGGGCGTCCGGTCCGCCGCGTCCCGGGAGCGGATCGCCCGCAAGACGCAGGAGGTGCTGGTCCCGCTCTGCGACCGGCTCGGCATCCAGTTGCTCAAGCGGGAGCTCGACGACGTGGTGCTGCTGCACCTGGAGCCGGAGGAGCACGCCCGCATCGCCCGGCACGTGCACGACCGGCCGGGCTGGGACACGTACCTCGACGAGGTGGTCGCCCGGGCGAAGTCGGCGCTGCGCCGGAACCGGGTCGACGCCGAGGTGACCCCCCGCCCCCGGCACCTCTACTCGATCTGGAAGGACACCGTGGCCGGCGGCCACACCGCCCCCTACGACCTGCCCCGCATCGCGATCGTGGTGGACGGCCCGGCCACCGACTGCTACGCGGCGCTGGGCGCGGTCCACGGCCTTTGGCGGCCGGTCCCCGGCCGGTTCAAGGACTTCATCGCCTCCCCGAAGAACAATCTCTACCGCTCCCTGCACACCAGCGTCTGCGGGCCCAAGGACCGCACCGTGGAGGTGCTGATCCGCACCGAGGAGATGCACCGCTCGGCCGAGTACGGCGTCGCCGCCGACTTCCGCTTCCCCCGGCCGGGCGGCACGGCCGCCTGCGCGGAGCAGCTCGACTGGCTGCGCCGGGTGCTCGACTGGGAGCAGGACGCGGCCGACCCGGCACAGTTCCTCGAGTCCCTGCGCTGCGACCTCGCCGAGACCCAGATCCAGGTCTTCGCCGACGGGCGGCAGATCGTGCTGCCGGCCGGGGCGACCCCGGTCGACCTCGCGTACGAGCTGGGCACCGAGCGTGGCGACCACTGCCTGGCGGCGCGGATCAACGGCCGGCTGGCCCCGCTCTCCTCCGCGCTGGAGGAGGGCGACGTGGTGGAGATCTTCACCGAGACCGACGCGGCGAACGGCTTCGACGCCGACGTCGCCCCCCGCGGCCCGCGCCGGGAGTGGCTCGGCTTCGTCAAGTCGCCGCACGCGCAGATGCAGATCAGCCGGTGGTTCGCCGAGCACACCGAGCCGGGCATCTCCATCACCGACAAGGTCCGCCTCGGCCGGGCCACCATCGGGCTGGCGCTGCGAAAGCACGACCGCGGGCTGGCCAGCGACCTGCCGCTGCTGCGGCTGTCGGAGGAACTGGGCTACCCCGACCTGGAGACGATGCTGGTCGCGGTCTTCGACCGGGTCATCGAGCCGGACACGGTCGTACGCCAACTCATCGACCTGGTGGACCACCGGCAGTGACCGCCCGTCGGGCCCGGGTCGTCCGAACGTTCCTCGGGGCCACTAGCCTGGACTCATGATCCCCCGCTCGCGCGCCACCGGCCGGGCCGTCGCCTACCAGGTCTTCTACCGGCTGCCGCTGCCGGTGCGCCGCCGCCTGGTCCGGCTGGCCGTGCCGAAGTACATCGTCGGCGCGGTCACCCTCGTCCGCGACGCCGAGGCCGAGGGGGCGGGGCGGCTGCTGCTGCTGCGCCAGCCGCCCGGCCGGGGTTGGGGGCTGCCCGCCGGCCTGTTGCAGAAGGGCGAGGCGCCGGTGGTGGGAGCCGCCCGGGAGCTGTACGAGGAGTCCGGCATCCGCCTCTCCCCCCGCCAGCTGAGCCCCGCCGTCCCCAACGCGATCGTGCACGCCAAGGGCTGGGTGGACGTGGTGTTCACCGCCGAGGTGCCGGCGTCGACCACCGAGCTGAAGGTCGACGGCGCCGAGGTCTTCGAGGCCGCCTGGCACCCGCTGGACGACCTGCCCAAGCTGACCTGGCCGACCGCCCGGCTGCTCGCGTACTACGACATCGGGCCGCTGGCCGGACAGTTCCCGCCCCCGGTGCCCGACACGCGACCGTGAACGCCGACCGGGCCGACCGAGCGGCCGCCTCCACCGCCCCGGCCGACCACGGCGTGGCCGCCACCGCCGACCGGGCCCACGCCGCCGCCGTCCCGGTCGACGTCTGCGCGGTGGTGCTCGCCGCCGGCGAGGGCACCCGGCTGCGGCCGCTGACCGAGCGGCTGCCGAAGGCGCTCTGCCCGGTGGGCAACGTGCCGCTGCTGGACCGGGCGCTGGACCGGCTGGCCGGGCTCGGCCTGGTCGGGCCGGCCCGGGTCGCGGTCAACGCCTGCTACCTCGGCGCGCAGGTCGTCGCGCACGTCGGGGACCGCGCCCACCTGTCGGTCGAACCGGGCGCGCCGCTGGGCACCGCCGGCGGGGTGGCGAACCTGCGGGACTGGATCGCCGGGCGCGGGGTGCTGGTCGGCAACGCCGACGCCTACCTCGCCGACCCCGCGCGACCCCCGGGGCCGGACGTCGCCGCGCTGCTGCGCGACTGGGACGGCGACTCCGTACGCCTGCTCGGCCAGCCCGCCGCCGACCCGCGGGCGCCGGGCACCTTCGACGGCCACGTGTTCACCGGCTTCTCGCTGCTGCCGTGGCGGCTGGTGCGGGAGCTGCCGGTCACGTTCGGCGACCTCGTCCGGGCGGTCTGGCGCCCGGCGGAGGCGGCCGGCGCGCTGACCGTCGTGCCCTACCCCGGCACGTTCTACGACACCGGCACCCCGGCCGACTACCTGGCGGCCAACCTGCACGCGGCCGGCGACGGCAGCCTGGTGGCGCCCACGGCCACGGTGACCGGCCGCTGCCGGGCGGCGGTGGTCGGCGCCGACGCGGTCGTCCAGGGCGACGTGGAGCGTGCCGTCGTCTGGCCGGGCGCCACCGTCGGCCCCGGCGAGCGCCTGCGCGACGCGATCCGCGCGGGGGCCACCCTCACCGTCCCCGCCACACCCCCGCTCCCGGGGCCCGCGAGGCTCTAGCATGGGCGACGACGCCGACGAACGGAGAAATGTCCCGTGATCACCGCGATCGTGCTGATCGACTGCGCCACCGACTCCATCCCCGAGGTGGCCGAGGCCCTGGCCGCCCTCCCCGGCGTCAGCGAGGTCTACTCGGTGGCCGGCCACGTCGACCTGATCGCCGTGGTCCGGGTGCGGGAGTTCGACCAGATCGCCAAGGTGATCGCCGGCAGCATCTCCAAGGTGCCGGGGGTGCTGAACACCGAGTCGCACATCGCGTTCCGGGCGTACTCCCAGCACGACCTGGAGGAGGCGTTCGCGATCGGGCTCGCGAGCGCCGACTGACACGAGCCGGTGG
>NZ_JBFAVI010000065.1:0-34997 GCF_040679695.1 Micromonospora sp. NPDC052213 | reverse complement strand
CCCTCGATGACGTTGCCCGCCAGAACCGACGGCCCCCGTCCGTCGACCACGGTCACCGGCCCCGCCACCGACGAGTCGACCAGCCTGAAGTCACCGGTGGTGCCGGTAACGGAGAGCGGCCCGACCACCGAGCTGTCCCGTACGGTCACGCCGGCCGCCCGCTGGGCCACGACCGGTCCCTCGACGGTGCTGTCCCGGACCACCAGCGTCGCCCCGTTGCCCACCGAAACCTGCCCGGACACCGTGGCATCCCGCAGGCAGGTGGTCCCCGTCGCGACGTCGAGCGGCCCCGCGTAACTGCCACTGACGACGCGGCTGCACACCGCGGGGAGCGCGAAGTTCCACCGGTACAGGCGGGACACCCGGCCGTAGTAGAGGTTGCCGTCGCCGCCCTTGGTGAGGAAGGCCACCCGGCCGGCGGCCAGCTCGACGGCGTTCCACGTCGCCGGGTCGATCCGCCAGAGGCTGTCGGACACCGACGCGTAGAAGAAGCCGTCGTCGGCGAGGACGAGACCCCGCTCGTGGCCGTACATCGTCGTCTCGTTCGGGAAGAGCCGTTCCGACCTGGTGACCGTGCGGGTCGTCGGGTCGAAGGTGAACAACGTGCCGTCGGACAGGCCCCAGATGGTGCCGTCCGGGTCGACGACCAGCGCGTTCACGGCCGAGCCGCCGGGCGCGGGGACCACGCGCCCGACCACCTGCCGGGTCTGCGGATCGAACACGAACAGTTCGGCCTCGGTGGCGGTCGGCTCGATGCCGTACCCGCCGTTGACGGAGGTGCCGCCGTAGAGCAGTCCGTCGTGCTCGACCAGGCTGACCACGCTCTGCTGCGGCACGACGTCCCGGTAGGTCTGCACGGCACCGGTCGACGGCGTCCAGAAGCTCAGTGCGCCGCCGAGGCGACCCGCGCGGGGGATGCTGCCGACGGCGACCGTCTCACCCAGGTCGACGAAGGCCTGCGCCCGCTGCTGCTCGTCGCCGAGGACTGCCCTGGGAGCCGGGTTGGACCCGTACGCCCATGGCCTGGTGGTGTCGTAGGAGAGCAGGTTGCCGTCCGGGTAGCGACCGTAGAGCAGGTGGTCGCCGCGGATTCCGAAACCCTCCACCTGCCCGGCGCCGGACAGCAGGGTCATGGAGTCGTCGGCCGGGTCGAAGCGCGCCATCCCGGGCGGGGACAGGAATCCACCGATGTAGACCGATCCGTCCGGCCCGGCCCCCATCGCCTGGATCGGGTTGGGGGCGCCCTCCAGGTCCTGCTCGCCGATGTACCGGGTCAGCCGGGTCTGCGGGTTCCAGAGGTAGACGCGGCCGTAGTAGTACGTCATCGACAGGGTCGGTCCGGGCCACGCCGGGTCGGCCAGGTCGACCCATTCCCAACTGCCCGGCAGCGCGTTCGGCTTCCATCCGACCGGCGCGTAGGTGTGGGTCTGGAGGTCGTACCGGACGATGCCGTCGGCCACCATGCGGAAGTAGACGTACCGGCCCGTGGGATCGGTCTCGGAGACCATCCGGCCGGAGATCGCGGGGACGATCTTCACGACGACCCCGTCGCTGAGGCGGTAGACGAGCAGGTCACTGGAATGGTCGAGCCGGATGAACAGGTGTCCCCCGGCGAGGGTGAGGTCGTAGACGGCCTCCTCGTCCGCGTACTGCGCGGGCAGCGCGATCGGCCGTACCTCGCCGGTGGCGCGGTCGAAGCGGGCCAGCTTCGCGTTCGGCTTGGTGCCGAAGTAGACGTACCGGTCGTCGATCGCGAGCGCCTGGCCGTAGGTCTCCCCGGGGACGATCTGACCGTGATCGGTGAACCGCTTCGTGGCGGGGTCGTAGGAGAAGAGCTTTCCGCTGGGGTACGTCCCGCCGTAGACGACACCGTCCGGCGCGGCGGCCATCCGCCAGATCTGCTCGTCCGGGTACGGCACGCCCAGGGACGTGACCGAGGTGTCCCCGGGGGACCAGGTGTAGACGGCGCCGTTGGTCATCCCGAAGTAGACGGCGCCCTGCGGCCTGGCGAAGGTGACCGCCCAGCTACCGGTACCGGAGGGCAGTCGCTGGCCGAAGACCACCTTCCCCGACCGGATGTCCGTGACCTGGAACATCGCCGTGACCTCGCTGTTGCCGGCGGTCACCCAGTAGGCCTGTGGGCGCCCCTGCTGGTCGACGCCCTGCGCCTGGTACTGCGAGAGCACCCGCGAATTGATGGCGTGGCCCAGGTCCTGTTCCGCACCGACGATCGGGGCGGGAGCCGGCGGCGGGGCGGCGTTCACCGCGCCGCCGGCGGTGACGACGAGGAAGCCGGCGAGCAGCCCGCCGGCGGTGAGCAGGGCGGCGGACCGAAGTCCTGTCCGTATCATCGGTCTCCTTCACTGATCGATGGAGCGTGGCTCGAAACGTTGCGGCCGGGGCCGAAACTTGCCCGGAGTCGCCCCGGACCGAGCGCCCCGACCAGCGGGGGCGGCGACGCGACGCCCTGCCGGACGCGGACGGATCGCAGCGGTCGGGCGGCGGGCACCCGATCCCGGTACACGCTTCTGATCCGCCGTAGCGTAGCTTGCGGTCTGGGCCGAAACTAGGGCTTGCGAGAGCTCAACCAGGATCGACACGACAATCACCGGTCACCCCGAGAAACGGAACCATGATCGACAGCTTCGCCACGGGGAACGCGGACGTCGCGTATCTCGGCATCGACATCGGGGGCACGAAGACGATCGCCCTACTACTCACCCCCGACGGGCGGGTGGCCGCCCGGGTCCAGGCCCCCACACCCGCCCGGCACGGGCCGGCGACGGTGCTCGACACGGCCGCCGAACTGGCCGGGCGGCTCCTGGGCGGCGGCCGCGTCGCGGGTGTCGGGGTGGGTGCCGCAGGCACACTGGATCCGGCCACCGGCACCGTCCGGTACGCCACGGACAGCCTGCCCGGCTGGGCCGGCACCAGGATCGCCGACGAGTTGAGCGCCCGGCTGGGCCGCCGGGTGCACGTCGACAACGACGTGAACGCCGCCGCGCTCGCGGAGGCCTGGACGGGCGCGGGGAGCGGCCGGGAGCACCTGCTCCTGCTCGCCGTCGGGACCGGCCTCGGCGGGGCTCTGATCCGGCGCGGCAGCCTCGAACGCGGCGCCCAGGGGGCGGGCGGCGAGGTCGCCCACCTGCCGGTACCCGGCGCGGAGCAGCTGCGCTGCGGCTGCGGGCGCCGGGGGCACCTGGAGGCCGTGGCGTCCGGCAGTGGGATCGCCGCCGCCTACGCCCTGGCCGCCGGTGAGCAGGTGAGCGGGCGGGAGGTCGCCGCCCGGGCCGCAGCCGGCGAAGCCGCCGCCCAGCGGGTGCTGGATCACGCCGGCGAGACGCTGGGCGCGGCCCTGGCCGGACTCGTCGCGTTGCTCGACCCGGAGGCGGTCGTCCTGGCCGGCGGCGCGGCGCCGGCGGTGCTGTCCGCGGCGACCCGCGCCTACCAGGCGGAACTGCTACCGGCCTGGTCCCACGTACCGCTGCTGCCGTCGGCGCTCGGTGACAACGCCGTGGCGATCGGGGCAGCCCGAATGGCGATGGAGGACAGGTGACGGTCTTCGACGTCATGCGGGGTGGTCTGGTGGTGTCCTGCCAGCCGCTGCCCGACGAGCCTGACGACCCGATGCGGGACGCCTACGTGCAGGCCCGGGTGGCCGCATCGGCCGCGGCGGGCGGGGCGGTGGCGATCCGCGCCAACGGGCCGGACGACATCGCGGCGATCCGCGCCGCCGTCGACGTGCCCGTGATCGGCCTGGTCAAACACGGCACCACCGGAGTGATGATCACCCCGACCCCGGCACACGCGGTGCGGGCCGCCACGGCCGGGGCGCACGTCGTGGCCGTCGACGCCACCGACCGGCCCCGTCCGGACGCGGGCAGCTTCGCCGACACGGTACGCGCGGTGCACTCGCGCACCGCCGCCCTGGTGCTGGCCGACATCTCCACCCTGGCCGAGGGCCTGGCCGCGGTCGACGCCGGTGCCGACGCGGTGGCCACGACCCTCTCCGGCTACACGCCGACCAGCCCGCCGACGGAGGGCCCCGACCTACGACTCGTCGCCCAGCTCGCCGAGCGGCTGGAGATACCGGTGATCGCGGAGGGTCGCTACCGCACGGCGCAGCAGGTCCGGCAGGCCTTTGAGGCCGGGGCCCACGCCGTCGTCATGGGCAACGCCGTCACCTCACCACTGTGGATCACGCGGCGTCTGGTCGAGGAGACTCCCCGTGCGTCCGAGCGCCGTGGGCGGTGACGCAGCCGGGTGCCGGCACCCGGGGTGAGCGGGGGCGGTGCCGGACGCGGCGAGGCACCAGCGTCCCCGCCGCGCGGGCGACCGGCACGGAGAAGGGCCAGCTCCGAGGGAGCCGGCCCTTCTCCGTGACCGGACGGCCCGGTGGTGACGCGATGATCAGCTGACCGACTTGTTGTAACTGTCGATGGCGCCCTGCACGCTCGTCGCGGCGTCCTTCATGGCCTGGTCGGCCGGCTTGCTACCGACGATCGCCGCCTCCAGGCCGTCCTCGGACGCCTTGCGGGCCTGCGGCATCACGCCCAGCAGGCACCCGGCCGACGCGACCGACGGCGGCAGCGCGTGCAGCTGGTCGACCGCGGTGCGGAACTGGGGGAACTTCGCCATCCAGTCCTTGTCGATCTGCTCGTCGAGCGCCTTGGCGTTGATCGGCACGTACCCGGTGCTGGTGTGCCACTTGGCCTGCTGGACCGGGGTGGAGGCGAACTTCACGAACTCCCACGCGGCGCGCTTCTCCTTCGCGCCGTGACCGACGCCGTTGATCCACAGGGAGGCGCCACCGATGATCGGTCCGCCCGTGGACGAGCTGCTCACCTTCGGGTACGGGGCCGTCAGGACGGTGAACTTGCCCTTCGCGGCGTCGACGTAGCCGCGCAACACGCTGGTGGACTCCAGGTGCATGGCGACCGTGCCCGCCTTGAACGCCGCCTGGGCGTCGTCGGTCTTGCGGCCGGTGTTCGTCGCGTAGCCGCCCTTCACCAGGTCCGTCCACCACTGCGCGACACGCACGGCCGTCTCCTGGTCGAACTGCACCTTCGAGGCCAGGCCCGTACGCCCGTTGCCGTTGTCGCAGTACTCCTTGCCGTCGGTGGCGAGCAGCTGCTCCAGCAGCCACCCGTAGATGGCGGCGCCGAAGCCGTACTGGACCGTCTTGCCGCTGGCGTCCTTGACCGTCAGCTTCTTCGCCAGGTCGCCGATCTCGGTGAGGTTGCTCGGTGGCTTCGTCGGGTCGAGACCGACCCGCTCGAACGCCTCCTTGTTGAGGTAGAGCAAGGGCGTCGAGGAGTTGAACGGCATCGACCACATCTTGCCGTCGACGGAGTAGTAGCTGGCGATGTTCGGCTCGATGTCGGCCGCGTTGAAGCCGTCCTTCTCGATGAACTTGTGCATCGGCACGACCTGCTTGGAGTCGACCATGAAGCGGCTGCCGATGTCGTAGATCTGCACCAGGGCCGGCGTGCTCTTCTGCTGGACCGAGGCCTTGTACTTCGCGATCGTCTCGTCGTAGCTGCCCTGGAAGACCGCTTTGACCTCGACCTTGCCCCCACTCTGCGCGTTGAAGTCGGCGACGAGCTGGTCGACGGCGGTGGCGTTGGCCCCCTTCATGGCATGCCAGAACTCGATCGTGGTCTTGTCCGTGGCCTTCTCCAACACCTCGGCGCCGGGGGCGTCGAGCGCGTCACTGCCGCTGTCGGTGCCGGATCCGGAGTCGCCGCAGGCCGTGAGCGCGGCGGCGGCCACGAGGGTGACGAGCGCCGCCGTGGTCCGGCGGAGCCGAGGTCTTCTCATCGGTTCTCTCCTTCTCGAAGGTTCAACGCAGCGCGCCGGCGGTCAGCCCGCGGACGATGTGGCGCTGACCGAGAATCACGACGGCCAGCGTGGGGAGCAGGGAGAGCGCGACGCCGGCGAGGACGAGACCCGGCTGAGCCGCCTCGGCATCGTTGAGCTGGGAGATGCCGATCTGAAGCGTCTGGAATTCGGTGTCGCGGATCAGGATCAGCGGCCAGAAGTACTGGTTCCACGCGGAGAGGAAGACGTAGACCCCGACCGCCGCGATCGAGGGCTTGGACAGGGGCACGATGACCCGCCACAACAGGCGCCAGTGGCCGCACCCGTCGATCACCGCGGCGTCCCGCAACTCGGTCGGGAACTGCAGGAACGCCTGACGCAGCAGGAACGTGCCGAACGCCGAGGCGAGGAAGGGCAGCACCAGGCCGAGGTACGTCAGCCCACCCCGCGTCAGGCCCCAGCCGGAGATGGCCAGGTAGTTGGGAATGATGATCGCCTCCCACGGCACCATGAGGGTGGCGAGGAACAGGCCGAAGGTCGCCGCCTTCGCGGGCAGGCGAAGAAACGCGAAGGCGTACGCGGCGAAGATGCTGGTGACGACCTGTGCCACCGTGATGATCCCGGCCTGGACGGCGGAGTTCACGTAGAAGCGGCCGAGCGGCACCGAGCGGAACACGTCCCTGATGTTCTGCCAGTGCAGTTCCTGCGGCACCAGCGCGGGCGGGTAGGTCGCCAGGTCGCCGGGGCCCATGACGGCGCCGACGAAGCCGTAGTAGACCGGGAACAGAACGGGGATCGCGGCCAGGCCGAGCACGACGTAGACGGCGGCCTGCCCGAGGCTGAGCTTCTTCATCGGTAGTGGACCCGCCGTTCGAGGATGCCGAATTGGACGGCCGTGCAGCCGAGCATGATGACCAGCAGCACGACGGCCTGCGCACTGGCCGCGCCGAAGTCGGAGGAACCGAAGGCGAACGCCTTCTCGTAGATCGAGTAGACCAGCGTCGTCGTGGCCTGGTCCGGTCCGCCCTTGGTCAGGATGTGGATCTGCCCGAAGCTCTGCAACGCGTGGATCGTGGACACCACGACCAGGAAGAACAGTTGTGGGGAGAGCAGCGGCACGGTTATCCGCGACGCCAGCCGCCAGCCGGTCGCGCCGTCCAGCCGCGCCGCCTCGACCACCTCGGGCGAGATGGCCGACACTCCGGCGGAGAGCACGAGGACGTTGTAGCCGAAGTTCATCCACACCGTGGCGACGCAGACGGCGGGCAGTGCGATCGACGGGTCGGTGAGCCAGTTGACCCGGTCGATCCCGAGGTATCCGAGCAGGCCGTTCGCCACTCCGATCGCCGGGTTGTAGATGACGGCGAAGACAACCGACGCGGTCGCCACCGAGAACGCGAACGGCAGCGCGAACGCGGTGCGCAGCACCCGTACCCCGCGTATGCGCGCCTCGAGCAGCAGCACCACGAAGAGCGCGCCCAGGACGGCCGGCACCACGGAGAACAGCGTGAACAGCGCCGTCGTGGCCAGCACCTTGCCGAACTCCCCGGACAGCATCTCCCGGTAGTGCTCCCCGCCGACGTACTCGGACGGGGCGCCGAAGATGTCGTTCCCGTGCACGGACAGATAGAGGGTTCGTCCGAGCGGCCAGAACACGAACAGGGCGAAGATCGCCACTGAAGGCAGCAGCATCAGCCACGCGAGACCGGGTTCGCCGAAGCGCGCGAGTCGCACCCGTCGGGAGGTGGAACGCGTGGATTCGACGGTCAGGGAGCGGTCGCCCGGTGGCGTGCTGACGGTGCGAGGGGGAGACACCGCAGCACAGTACCAATATCATCGAAAGATGGAAATCATTCGCTCGACGCCGTCGCCGCCGGTGTCGGGCGAACCAAGCCGGGCGCAGAGGCATGATCGGCGATCCGCGGCATTTCCTGTGGCCCGACCGACGACGCGCGCCACGCGCCGCCGCCTTTCTGCATCGGTCGGCAGTGCTCGCGACGGCCGCCGCATGGCCCACGTCGGGGTCAGTGCGGGAAGACCCGGGGCGTGCGCCGCTCGATCTCGTCGCGGAACTCCTCGATCCGAGCCGCCACCTGCCGCATGCCCACGGTGTGCTCCAGGCGGTCCAGGTAGAGCGAACGGCGGGCCAGACCGTCGAGGTCGAAGCTGAAATAGATCGCCATCAGCGGGTTGACGAACAGTGTGCTGCCCCGGGTGCGGCGGGTCACGTGCACGTCCCCGTCGACGCCACGGGTGGCGGCGGCGATCTGCCCGTGCACGATGCTGGGCCGCAGCGGCGTGGCCGCCTGCCCGTACGCCACCGCGTCCCGGTACAGCTCCGCCTCCCGGCTGGCGCCTGGGATGGACAGTGCGCCCAGGTACGCGCCGTCGCGGTCGAGGGCGGCGATGTTCTCCAGCACCTGGGTGTGGTTCACCCCGTGATAGGCGTCGATGCCGAACCCGAGGCAGACCACCAGCTTCACCGGCACGTCGAGCCCGGCGACTGCAGCGAGACTGGTCATGTCCTCGACGGGGGTGCCGAGGCCGGCTTCGTCGCCGCGCATCAGGATGTCGGTGCCGCCGTCGACCAGCACCACCGCGTCCACGCCGAGCGTGTCGACGACGTGCCGGTAGGCGGCGCGCAGCGGCTGCACGCCCACCCTCGGGAAGGCGTACACGGTGCACGGCTGGTCGCTGGCGGCGAGCCAGTGGGCCAGGGCGCGCTCCGGGAAGTAGTCGTCCGGGCCGGCGGTGTCCGGGGTGACGGCGGCGGCGTTCTCCGCCTGCCAGGCGCCCAGGTCGAGCAGTTCGAGCTGGGTGAAGGAGAGGTTGGCCAGGTGCACGGTCCGGCCGGTGTCGCGTAACGCGACGGCCAGCGGGATCGCGGCGTACACGTCGAAGCCGCCACCCGCGCCGGCGATCAGCACGGTGCGGGCGGGCTCCAGCGCGGCGAACAGCGGCGGTACGGACAGCGACGGCATCGGGCCTCCTCAGGCGATCGTGGCGGGAGTCTCCGGGGCCGCCGGGGCGGGATCGGCGTACGCGGCGGCGACCGTGGCCCGGTCGAAGACCCGCCAGGTCACCGCGATGACCGCCAGGGCCACCACGAGCCCCACCCAGTACGGCGCGGTCAGCCCGAACCGGGCGGCGACCACCCCGCCGAGCAGCGCACCGAGGCAGTTGCCGCCGGCGGCGATGAACAGCGTCGTACTGCCCACCCGGCCCTGCAGGGCGGACGGGGTCAACCGCTGACGCAGCGAGTTGGCCACCATGTTCCACAACGCGCCGTGCACCCCGAACGCGAACAGCGCCACCCCGACGACCACCGCGCTGCGGGACGCGGCCAGCGCCAGGTGCAGCCCCGCCTCGATCAGCAGGCCGATCCGGATGGTCCACGTCGCGGTGACCGCGGCGACGAGCCGGTCCCCGACGACCGACCCGAGCAGCCCACCGACCGCGAGGCAGGTGAAGAGGGCGCCGTACCCGACCGAACCGAGGCCCAGCCGTTGCGTGGCGAGCAGCACCAGCACCGCGAGGGCCGCGGTGAGGGTGAGGTTGAGCAGCCCGATCAGCAGGGTCATGGTGCGCAGCAGCCGGTGGGAGAGCAACCAGCGGAACCCCTCGGCGACCTCCGCGCGCACCGAGCGGCGTCCGCCCGTCTTCGACGTTCCGCGGTACGACCCGGCCATCAGGCCCACGAGGAGTGCGCTGAGGGCGTACGTGCCGGCGTTGACGCCGAACGGGATGGCGGCCGCCACCACGAAGAGGAACCCGCCGAGCGGCCCGGCGACCATGTTGTGCATGACTGTCGTGCCCGCGCCCAGCCAGCCGTTGGCCCGTTCCAGCCGCGACCGCGGCACCACCGCCGGCAACACCGCCTGGGCGGCCGTGCGGAACACCACCTCACCGGCGTTCACCACGAACAGCACCGCGTACAGCAGCGCCACCCCGGCCCGGTCGGTGACGATCGCGGCGGCCAGCGCCGCCAGGGCGGCGACCCGTACCCAGTCGACGGCGATCATCAGCCGGCGCCGGTCGACCCGGTCCGCGAGGACCCCGCCGGGCAGCGAGAACAGCAACCACGGCAGCCACGCCACCGCGGCGCCGGCCGACACGGTCAACGGGTCGTCGGTCTGCGACGCCACGTACAGCGGAGCCGCCACCGTCGCCATTCCGCTGCCCAGCGCCGACGTGGTGCTGGCCGCCAGGAGCCGGGCGAAGCGCCCGCCGAGTCGTTCGCTTCCGGTCGCCGTCACGGCGAGCGAACCTACCAGCGGCTGCGGTTCTCGCCGACCGGATTAGCGGACCGGATCCCGCGCGGCCGGCCGTCGGGCATCGGGCGGCTGGCCGCCGCGCAGGCGTTCGCGGCGCACGCGGGCACCCCGGTCATCCGAAGCGGCGCCACGCATCGTCGGCCACCGCGTCGACGCTGCGGCCCGCCGAGGCCAGGTCCGCTGCGGTGAACTGTTCCGGCTCACCCGCACGCCGGCGAACCGCTCGTCGCGCGAGATCGGCGTACGCGGGGAACAGTTCCGCGAGGTACTCGGCGGCGGCCGTCTTCGAGATGACGTCCTGGTGGGCCAGCGTGTAGTGCAGCCGCGCGGGGCCGAGTACGAACCAGCCGACGGTGTCGGCGTCCACGACCTGGTCGGGTGGCACGTCGGCCAACGCGGCCGGGATCGTCGCCGCCGTCGCCTTCCAGTACTCCCGCAGGTTGTCGAGGTTGTACCGGCGCAGTTGCTCCTGGTCGACCCGTACCCGCAGGTCCGCGACGGCCGGTCCACGCACCGGGATGCCGTACCGCCGCAACGTCAACCACAGCACCGGAGTGAGCTCGCCGCACGGCCGGTCGGGCGTGAAGTGGCCGTCCACCACGAACGGCACGGTCCGGTTGTCGATCGGCCAGACCTGCGCCAAGGCCGGCTCGAGATAGACGCCGTCCAGGCGTGGCGATCCCGGCATCTCGCTGTGGATCCTCGCGAGCTGGGTCAGGTCGTCACCGGTGGCCGGCCGCGACGTCAGGATCACCGTGTCCACGTCACTGGCGCGCGGCTGCCAGGCGCCGAGCGCGGCGGAGCCGACGACGTAGAGGCCCCGCACATAGCCCGGCAGGTCATGATCGACCTTCGCCAGGTAGGCCCGCGTCAGATCCTGGATCATGCCGGCGACCGTAGCAGTGCCGCAGGAACTCGATCGCCTCCGCGTACGTCCGCTTCGGCCGGAGCCGGGGATACGACAGTACGCTGGGCCGGGCAATGCCGGTTCAATACCGTCCGTCGTAGTGGGCGGCGGTTACCTGGCGCCGGGCACGAGATGCGGCTGTCTGGTGCGGCAGGTCAACGGCGGGGGCGACATCGCGCCGGCCGATGCGCCCAACCCACGACCGGGTGTTCACCCGCCTGGACCACATGTAGTCGGGTGCCCTCCGCGCCACTCGGCGCCGTCGGATCATCGCCGAGCCCGGCGCGGGCGACCGGGCACGCGCCGTTGTCGCGGCCCCGCTGTCGCCGACCAGCGCCCACCTCGGCTCAGAACAGCGTCGACGGTCCGACCGGCGTCGGCTCGGGCAGCGGTTCGACCCCGGGTAGGCGCGCCCGGACCTCGTCGTGGAACCTGCGGGCGAGATCGGGCGCGTCGGCGTTGTCCGGGGTGTGCACGAACATGGTCGGGGAGCGGCCCTCGCGCAGCCAGCCGGTCACGACGTCGAGCCACGGTTGCCAGCCCTCGACCGTCCGGGCGGGGTCGTCCCGACCGAGGTACCGGACGACCGGCCGGTCGGTCAGCGCGCGGGTGCGTAGCGGCGTACGTGGCTTCCTGGTCCACGCCTCCCGTTCCGCGTCGCTGGTCGGCGGGGTGCGGAAGAACGCGGTGGTGTCGAAGGGGATCCACTCCGCGCCGACCGTGACGAGCGTGTCCTCCAGGGTCCGCGCCGCCCGCGGGTCGTCGAAGAACGCGGGGTGGCGGACCTCCACGGCGTACCGGTGGGTGGTGGGCAGACCCCGCAGGAAGCGGGCGAGCGCCGGCACGTCGGCGGGGCCGAACGAGCCGGGCAACTGGATCCACAGGGCGTGGGCCCGTGGGCCGAGGGGTTCGATCGCGTCCAGGAAGCCCCGGAGTTCCTCGTCGGCGCCGGTGAGCCGGCGTTCGTGCGTGACCGCCTTGGGCAGCTTGAGCACGAACCGGAAGTCGGGGTCGGTCTGCCGCGCCCAGGACTCCACCGTCTCCCGTGCCGGGGTCGCGTAGAAGGTGGTGTTCCCCTCGACCGCGGTGCACCAGCCGGCGTACGCGCGCAGCCGCTCGTGGGCCGGCAGCGGATGCGCCAGGAAGCGTCCCTGCCAGGACTTGTGCGTCCACATCGCGCACCCCACGTACAGGCGCATCCGATCCTCCCCACCGCTCGACGGCCCGCGCGGGGCAGGCCCGCGCCCGCGTACGGTATCCGGCCGGGCGACCCCGGCTCCGCGCACACCCGCCGGCTCGGCCTTCGGCTCGCGCCCGACGTCGGGCCGTCCGCCCCTCGCGCGTTCCCCGACCCGCCGTCGGCCGCCCCGGGCAGCGGCACGGGCTGTCGGCCGTCAGCGGGCGAGGAGTCGCACGCCGACGTAGGCGGTGGCGGCCACCAGGACCCAGCTCGCCAGTCCCAGTGCCAGGGTGCGGCCGCCGGTGCGCCGGAGGGTCGGCAGGTGGATGCCGGTGCCGAGCCCGAACAGCGCGGCGACGAGGAGCACGTGCTGCACGTGGCGCGCGGCGTCCGCCAGCGGGTCCGGGACCAGTGGGGTGCTGGCGAGGCCGACCGCGACCAGGAACCCGACGACGAACAGCGGTACCGCGGGTGGCCGGCGGCCCGACCCGGCCGGTGCGCTTCTCGCGGCGCGGCGAGCGGTGACGGCCACCGCGGCCACGAGAGGCGCGAGGAGCGCGACCCGCGCCAGCTTCACCGTGACGGCGGTGGTGAGCGCACCGGGCACCTGGTTGGCGGTGGCTACCGTCTGCCCGACGTCGTGGACGCTGGCGCCGACCCATTCGCCGAACGCGACCGGGTCCAGGGCCAGCGGGCCGCGCAGCAGCGGCAGCAGGGCGATCGCGAGGGTGCCGCACAGTGTGACCAGCGCCACCGCGGCGGGGACGTCGTCGTCCTCGGTGTCCGTCACCTTCTCCATCGCCGCGATGGCGGAGGCGCCGCAGATGCTGAAGCCGGTGGCGACCAGCAGCGAGCGGGCGGGGGACACGCCGAGCAGTCGTCCGAGCAGCCGGGTGCCGGCGAAGGTGACCGCGACGGTGCCCACCACCACGGCGAGGCCGGGGACGCCGATCTGCGCCAGGTCGCCGAGGCTCAGTTGCAGGCCGAGGAGCACCACCGCGAGCCGGAGCAGGGGTCCGGCGGCCAGCCGGGTGCCGGCATGCAACACCGGGCGGTGCACGCCGAGATTGACCACGACCATCCCGAGCGCCACGGCGACCGTCGACGCGGGCACGGCCGGCAGCATGCGCGTGACGGCGAACGCCACCGCGGTGGCCGCGGCGACCAGGAGCAGTCCGGGGACGGCGCCCGGCAGCCGGCGCGGTTCCGACCCGGGTGGGTGCGTTCGACCGTTCCCGCACCGGCGGCCGGCGCCGCGTGCCGTGAGGGTGGATCTGCTCGGGTCTTCGTCGACCACCGTGCCTCCCGGAAAGTGAGATCCCCTTGACAGTGCCGCAGCGGTGGCCGGGTCGGTAGGTGGCTCCGTGTGATGGGCTCATCAGGGCGGCTGATGGGTCGGCGTAGTGTCTGGGCGTGGAGTTGTCGCGGGTGCCGGATCTGGACGCGCTCGAGCTGTTGCTGCTGGTGGATGCCACCGGAAGCCTCGGCCGGGCGGCACAGGCGCGGGGGATCGGGCAGCCGGCCGTCACGGCCCGGGTCCGCACCATGGAGCGGCTCGTCGGTTTCCCCCTGGTCGAGCGGGGTCCCCGTGGATCCACGCTCACGCCCGAGGGGCGGCTGGTGGCCGACTGGGCACGCGACGTGCTGCAGGCGGCTGCGACACTCGACGCCGGCATCCGCTCGTTGCGGGCGGAGCGGGACGTACGGCTGCGGGTCGCGGCGAGTCTCACCGTGGCGGAGCACCTGTTGCCGACGTGGCTCGTCCGGCTCGCCGCGCAGCGGCCGCAGACCGCCGTCAGCCTGCACGCGATGAACTCCACGGACGTCGCACGGGCGGTCGGCGACGGCACGGCGGACCTCGGCTTCGTGGAGGGGCCGCGCGTGCCCACCGGGCTGGACTCGCGCATCGTCGCCCGCGACGAACTCACCGTCGTGACGCATCCGCGCCACCCGTGGGCGCGGCGGCGCCGGCCGGTCGACGCCGCCGAACTCGCCGCGACCCGACTGGTGCAGCGGGAGCCCACCTCCGGCACCCGGCACGCCCTGGAAACAGCCCTGCGCAGCCACGCGCCGCTCGCCCCGCCACTGCTGGAGCTGTCCACCACGAGCGCGATGCGCGCGGCGGTCGCCGCCGGCGCCGGCCCCGCCGTCCTGAGCAACCTGGCCATCGACGACGAGGTGGCCGCCGGACGTCTCGTCCGGGTCCCGGTGACCGGCGTGGATCTCAGCCGGCCCCTCCGCGCGGTCTGGCCGGCCGGTCAGCGCCCGACCGGACCGGCCCGGGACCTTCTCGCCATCGCGGCTCGACGCGGTCGAGGACCTGGCTGATCCGGCGCGGGCGCATCGATGACGCGGGCCACGGCCGGCCACCCCGCGGGACGCAGAGGGCCCGGGTCACGTCCTCGGTGACCCGGGCCCTCTGCGCATCAGGCGATGTCGTACCGGTCCAGGTTCATGACCTTGACCCACGCCGCGACGAAGTCGGTGACGAACTTGTCGTGCGCGTCCTGGCTGGCGTAGACCTCCGCGAGTGCCCGTAGCTGGGAGTTGGAGCCGAAGATGAGGTCGACCGCGGTGGCGGTCCACTTCACCTCATCGGTGGCCAGGTCCCGGATCTCGTACACGTGCTCGGCGGACTCCGACGCCTTCCACCGAGTGCCCGGGGAGAGCAGGTTGGTGAAGAAGTCGTTGGTGAGCACGCCGGGCCGGTCGGTGAGGACGCCATGCTGCGTGCCACCGACGTTGGCACCGAGGGAGCGCAGGCCGCCGACGAGGACGGTCATCTCGGGCGCGGTCAGGTTGAGCATGTAGGCACGGTCGAGGAGCAGTACCTCCGGCTGGGTCTTCTCGCCGGGGCGCAGGTAGTTGCGGAACCCGTCGGCGCGCGGCTCGAGGACCCGGAAGGACTCGACATCGGTCTGCTCGGCAGTGGCGTCGGTGCGGCCCGGGTGGAACGGCACGGTCACCTCGACGCCGGCGTCGCGCGCCGCCTTCTCGACGGCGGCCGAGCCGGCCAGCACGATCAGGTCCGCGAGCGAGATCTTCGCGCCGCCGGCGGAGTTGAACTCGCGCTGGATGCCCTCGAGGGTCTCCAGGACCGTCGCGAGCTGCTCGGGCTGGTTGACCTCCCAACTGCGCTGCGGTTCGAGACGGATTCGCGCGCCGTTGGCACCGCCACGCTTGTCGGTGGACCGGAAGCTGGCGGCCGAGGCCCAGGCGGTCGTGACCAACTGGGCGGTCGTGAGACCGGACTCCAGGACCTTCGCCTTGAGGGTGGCGACGTCGGCGTCACCCACGAGTTCGTGGTCGACGGCCGGCACCGGGTCCTGCCACAGCTGGGGCTCCGGCACCCACGGTCCGAGGAAACGGCTGACCGGGCCCATGTCGCGGTGCAGCAGCTTGTACCAGGCCTTGGCGAACGCCAGCGCGAACTCGTCGGGGTTCTCCAGGAAGCGCCGTGAAATCTTCTCGTACGTCGGGTCGACGCGCAGCGCGAGGTCGGTGGTGAGCATCGTCGGCTTGTGTTTCTTCGACGGGTCGTGGGCGTCCGGGATGATCGCCTCGGCGTCCTTGGCGACCCACTGCTTCGCGCCGCCCGGGCTCGTGGTGAGTTCCCACTCGTAGCCGAAGAGGATCTCGAAGAAGCGGTTGCTCCACTGCGTCGGCCGGTCGGTCCACGTCACCTCGAGACCGCTGGTGATCGTGTCCGCGCCCTTGCCGCTGCCGTAGGTGCTCAGCCAGCCCAGGCCCTGCGCCTCCAGCGGGGCGGCCTCGGGCTCGGGACCCACGTGGTCGTCGGCGACGCCGGCGCCGTGGGTCTTGCCGAAGGTGTGGCCACCGGCGATGAGGGCGACGGTCTCCTCGTCGTTCATCGCCATCCGGGCGAAGGTCTCCCGGATGAAATGCGCCGCCGCAGCCGGGTCCGCGTTGCCGCGGGGGCCCTCCGGGTTGACGTAGATGAGCCCCATCTCGGTCGCCCCGAGGCCGGCCGCCATCTCCTTCTCGGAGACGTAGCGTTCGTCGCCGAGCCAGGCGTCCTCCGGGCCCCAGAAGATCTCCTCGGGCTCCCAGACGTCCTCCCGACCGAAGCCGAATCCGAAGGTCTTGAAGCCCATCGACTCCAAGGCGACGTTGCCGGCGAGCACGAGCAGGTCGGCCCACGAGATCTTCTGGCCGTACTTCTGCTTGACCGGCCACAGCAGCCGGCGGGCCTTGTCGAGGTTGGCGTTGTCGGGCCAGCTGTTGAGCGGGGCGAACCGCTGACCACCGTCGCCGGCGCCACCGCGACCGTCGTGGATGCGGTAGGTGCCCGCGGCGTGCCAACTCATCCGGATCATCAGGCCGCCGTAGTGGCCGAAGTCGGCCGGCCACCAGTCCTGCGAGGTGGTGAGGACCTTGATGATGTCCTGCTTGAGGGCCTCGACGTCGAGCTTGGCGAACTCCTTGGCGTAGCTGAAGCTCTCGCCCAACGGGTTGCCCTTGGACGAGTGGGCACGCAACACCGAGAGGTCGAGCTGGTTGGGCCACCAGTCCCGGTTGGTGCGCGGACGACCTCCGGTCTTCGGGGCCGGCGAGTCGATCGCCGGGTTCTCGCTTTCACTTCCGTGCGCGGTCACGGAGTCGTGCGCGACCGGGCAGCCGGCCGCCGCCTTCTTGTCCACGCCCTGCGCGCTGGAGGGGCCGTTGTCCTGATTGTCGCTCATCTGCTTCCTTCCGAACTGGCGAATCACTGGGAGGTGCGTTCGGTCGCACAGTCGGGGCAGGTGCCCCAGTAGACGACCTCCGCCTCGTCGACTGTGAAGCCGTGGTCGTCGGAGGCGGTGAGACAGGGAGCGTGGCCGACAGCGCAGTCGACGTCGGCGATCGCGCCGCAGGAGCGGCACACGACATGGTGGTGGTTGTCCCCCACCCGGGACTCGTACCGGGCGGTCGCACCGGCAGGCTGGATGCGCCGCACCAGACCGGCGACGGTGAGCGCGCGCAGCACGTCGTACACCGCCTGGTGGGAGACCGTGGGCTGATCCGCCCGTACCAGGGCGATCACCGTGTCGGTGTCGACGTGCGGATGGTCGCGCAGCGCTGCGAGCACCGCCAACCGGGGCCGCGTCACGCGCAACGAGACCGCCCGCAGTTGAGTCTCGAGGTCGGACGTCATGTGGTGAACATAGTCCATTCTTTTGGAATGAATCTAGTTTTGCTCGGCTCAACCTGTGCCATGCCAAGGGCGACCAGGCGGGAAGAACAGCGGCGGTGGCACTGCGACTAGCGGGGCGCGTGTGGCCCGGTGGACCGTCCCCGTCGTTGGCGTGCCCCCTGCGGTGGGGCCGTGTCCTGTCCCGACGGGCTCGGGCGTTCGACCCGGGTGGGGTTGCCGCGGACGAGTTCGTCGTGGATGCGCCAGCGGGCGGTGGTGGCGGCGCTACGCGCGGTCTCGTCGCACTGCTCGACGCGTTGCCGCAGCAGTTGGACGGCGATGCGGCGGTTGAGGCTGAACTGCCGCTCGGTGTCGACCACGACGACGAGGCCCGTGGGGCGGTGGGTCGCCCGTGCCGCCGTGCTCGCCTTGTTCCGGTGCTGACCGCCGGGGCCGCCGGTACGGCAGGCGACGACGTCGACGTCCGCCTCCGTGAACGTCGTGGTCAGGGTGTCGACCTGGCACGGTCGGGCGGTGACGTACCAGTTCTTCCGGCCGGCGCTCGCCCGGTAGGGGCTGGGCGCCTGCCAGCACAGGGTCCCGGTCCACGAGGCGGCGAACGCCTCGGCGCCGGCACCGGAGATCCGGATCAGCGCCGACCGGTAGGTGTCGGGCCGGTCACCGGGCACGATCTGCGCCCGCCGGGTCGTCAGACCGTGCCGGGTGGCGTCGGCCTCCAGGCGACGCAGCAGCCGGGCCAGCGCCCAGGCGCACTCCTGCGGGCCGCGCCCGGCGGAGACGAGCAGGTGGACGCTCACGGCCGGCCTCGCTTGCGGCGGTTGTCCCGCCGGTCCGGTCGGGAGGTGGGCCCGACGTCGGGTGTCTTGTAGGTGACCAGCGGGACCGTGGTGGCCACGGGGGTGGCCAGGTCATGGTCGACGAGGTCGCTGACGACCTGCTCGATGCGCTTGTAGGCCGTGGGTGCCTCCTCGAAGAGCAACTGGCGGTCGCCGCACACCACCAGCGACCCGACCGGGGTGCGGCGCAGTTCCTCGACGGTGTGCTTGGCCCGGCCCCGGCGCAGGGCGTCGGCGCGGGACATCTTGCGGCCCGCCCCGTGCGCCACGGAATGGTTGGCCTCCGGGCCGGCGTGGCCGGCGACGAGGTAGGAGGGGGTGCCGCGCGTACCGGCGATGAGCACGTCGCGGCCGTCGCCCGGCGCCGCGCCCTTGCGGTGCAGGTAGATCCCGTCGCGGACCTCGACCAGGTTGTGGCACTGGTCGACGATCGGCTCGGTGGGCTCGGCCCCCAGCGCGTGGGCGACCCGGGCCGCCAGCAGCCGCCGGTTGAGCGATCCCCACCGTACGGCGTCGTCGTGCATGGCCAGGTAGGCGGCGGCGTCAGGGGTGGGGCCCGCGCCGTGGACCTCGGTGTGCGCCCGCAGGATCCGCTCACCCAGCCCTCGGGAACCGCTGTGGACGATGAGCACGAGGTCGCCGGCGGTGAGCCCGAGACGGCTCGCGTGGCCCGGCTCGAGGACGGTGTCGATCCGCGACAGCTCGACGAAGTGGTTACCCCGGCCGACCGTGCCGAGGCCCTCGACGTGACCGGCGGGAACGTCGCCCTCCACGACGGCCCATGCCGGGTCGTCGGCGTCCTGCTCGGGGTCCAGCGCGCGGTCGAGGTCGGGGAACCGGGCGGCGAGCCGCTCGGGTACGGGGCGCTTGAGCCTGATGGGAAACACGGCGATGCCGCAGCCGATGTCGGAGCCCACCAGGAACGGGTACAGCACGGTCGACGCCATGGCGGCGCCGATCGGGGCACCCTTGCCCGGGTGCAGGTCCGGCATGGCGGCGACGTGGATCATGCCGTCGAGGGCGGCCACCTGCTGGCACTGCGCCAGGGCGTCGGACTCGATCCAGCTGGTGGGGGAGGCGAACACGGTGACGGTGGCAGGGGCAGGGTTGGGCTGCGGCAGGGACTCCCGCCGCGAATGGTGTGGAGACAAAGACGCTCGCTTTTCGCTGAAAGGGACGGGCGGACGGCACGACGGCACCGGTCGGCGCCGTGGGGCCTGGGAGCAACGGGGGTGCTGTCCGTCAGAACGTCATGGGTCCCACCCTCCCGGAGCGCGGCGTGGGCGGCAAGCGACTTTCGGCGGCGCGGGCGGTGCTTCGACGGACGTCACGCCCGACTGCCGGCCGGGCCGCCGGCCGACCGGTACCCTGCCCCGGTGACGCGCGAGCGGGAGATCACCGAACCGGTCGACCTGTGCCTGCCCGACGGGCGGCTCAACCCGGCGGCGGTCGGCTGGAGCCGCAGACCGCTGCACCGGGCCAACCTGCGCGGCTGGGGACGGACCAAGCGGTGGGAGTACTGGGGCATCGTCACCCCCACGCACATCGTCGGCCTCGTCGCGTCGTCGCTGGACTACGCGGGCGTGCACAGCGTCTACGTCCTCGACCGCCGCACCGGCGTCGAGACCAACAAGGAGGCGGTGGTCCCGTTCGCCCGCCGCGCGCTGTTCCCGGCGGCCAGCGGCGCGGGCCGGGTACGCGCCGCCGGCGGCGGCCTGTCGATCGACATCGACCAGCGCCCGGACGGCAGCACGATCCGCGCCACCACGCCCGGCGTCCAGGTCGACCTGGAGGCGCTGCTGCCCGCGGAACACGAATCGCTCGGCGTCGTGGTGCCGTGGGACACCCGCCGGTTCCAGTACACCGTCAAGGACCTCGGCCGGCCCGTGCGCGGCACCCTGTGGGTGGGCGACACGGCGCACCCGGTCAGCGCGAAGGACTCGTTCGGCGTGCTCGACCACGGCCGCGGCAGATGGCCGTACGCGGTCCGGTGGAACTGGGCGGCGGGCAGCGGTCCCGGTCGATCCATCCAGTTGGGCGGCAGATGGACCGACGGCACCGGCTCCACCGAGAACGCCCTCTTCGTCGACGGGCGGCTGCACAAGATCGGCGCGGACCTGACCTGGCGCTACGACCGTACCGACTGGCTACGGCCCTGGCGGATCACCGGCGACCGGGTGGATGTGGAGTTCCACCCGTTCCACGAGCGGGTCGCCCGCACCAACCTCGGCGTGCTGGCCAACGAGACCCACCAGTGCTTCGGGCACTTCACCGGCTGGGCGCAGACCGACGACGGCGAGCGCACGGACCTCGACGGCCTCGTCGGCTGGGCGGAGGAAGCACGCAACCGCTGGTAGTCCGACGCGGACCGGCGTGCCGCGATGAGAGGATTGCCGGTGATGCGACGCAGTAAGGGAACCGCGCGGAGGTTGCCGCGCGTGGCGGGAGCGGCCGGCATCCTCGCCGTCCTGCTGGTGCCGGGCGCCGCGGCGGCGAACCCGTCGCCCGATCCGGTCCGGGGGACGCCGCTGTGCGAGGTGCGTGACGACCGGCTGACCGAGATCTCCGGCCTGGCCGCCACGGATGACGGGTACGTCGTGGTCAACGACGGCGCGGACGACGAGACCCGCCGGCGGATCTTCTTTCTCGACCATGACTGCGCCGTCGAGCGGACGGTGCCGTATCCGTCGCGGCCCCGCGACACCGAGGATCTCGCCGTCGGCGCGGACGGTACGGTCTGGGTGGCGGACATCGGCGACAACGACCGTTCTCGGCAGACGGTCGCGGTGTGGAAGCTGCCGCCGGGCGCCGACCGTCCGGTGCTGCACCGCATGGCGTATCCGGACGGCCCGCACGACGCCGAGGCCGTGCTCGTGACCGGCGACGGCCGGCCGGTGATCGTGACCAAGTACTCGGCCAACCTGTACGCCCCGAGCGGCCCACTGCGACCGGGCGCGACCGTGCCACTGGCGAAGGTGGGACAGGTCCGGTTGCCGGCCTCCACGACGAGCAACCCGTTCTCGGTGCTCGGCCGGACAGCGGTCACCGGCGCCGCCACCGCGGCGGACGGGCGCAGGATAGTGCTGCGCACCTATGCCGACGCGTACGAGTTCGACGTCGCCGACGGCGACGTGGTCACCGCGCTGACCAGCGGGACCCCACGGGTCGTCCCGCTACCCGACGAGCCGCAGGGCGAGTCGATCACCTACAGCCGCGACGGGCGGTATCTGCTCACCGTGTCCGAGACCGCCGGCCGGCCGCCGGGAACAAGGGCGGACCTCCTCCGCTACGCCCTGGCCGCGGCCGACCCGTCGACAGCGCCGGTTGCCACCCCCGCGCCGACCGCGCGCGCCGCGGACGACGACAGGGCGGAACACCCCGACGACGTGGCCACGTTCATCGTGGCGGCCGGAGCACTCGGGCTGGCTCTGGTCGTCGTGGCGGGGGTCGTGGTGGCCCGTTCCCGGCGGGCCAGGTCGCGCTAACCGTCCTGGCCCGGTCGGTCGAGGCGGCGGACCCCGGACCTCACCCGGCGTTCGCCGGCCGCGTCAGCGTGCCTCCAGATATGTCCGGCTGGACGCATATCCTGTCTCCCGATATATTGTGGCCATGGCGACTCGACCGATGACCGAGGCGGCGTTCTTCGTCCTGACAGCGCTGGCCGGTGGGCCCTGCCACGGCTACGGCGTCGTGAACGAGGTGAAGGAGTTGTCGCGGGGGCGGGTGCACCTGAGGGTGGGCACGCTCTACGGCGTGCTCGACCGGCTCGTCACCGACGGTCTGGTGGAACTGGACCGCGAGGAGGTGCAGCAGGGTCGGCTCCGGCGGTACTACCGGCTGACCAGCTCCGGCGGGCGGGCGTTGGCGGAGGAAGCTGACCGCCAAGCCGCCAATGCCCGTGCGGCCGCTGAAAGGCTCGGTGTGTGGCGGCCCGCCGCCGGCGGTGCGGCATGACGAGCAGCCTGGAGCAGCGGTACCGCCGGCTGCTGACGCTTCTGCCAGCCTCCTATCGCCGGAGGTGGGAGGACGACATGGTCCGCACCTTCCTGGAGTGTGTCGGCGCTGAGGAAGACACCGAGGACGCCGCGTACCTCCGGGACCACGGCCGGCCGGACAGAGGCGAAGTCCTCAGCGTCCTGGCGCTTGCGACGCGGCTTCGGCTCGGCGGCGTCGGCGCCGAGCCGAGGTCGCGGCTCCGGGGCGATGCGATCCGCGCGGTGGCGCTGCTCGGCCTGCTCTTCCATGCCGTCACGGCGGCGGTGGAGATCGGCGTCATGCCCTGGCTCGCCGGCGACTTTCTGCCGCTGCCGACGCCGCCCACCGAGCCGGTGTTCGACCTGCCCGGTGCACCGTGGCGCCTGGCGTTCAATCCCCTTGGTCTGTTCGCGATCGCCGCGTTCGTCGCGCTCGCGGTGAATCAGCCCAGGCCGGCCCGCTGGTTGGCGGCGGTGCCCCTCGTCGCGGACTGGGTCGCCAGGACCTACGAGGCGATGTTCCTGCCTGGCGGCACGCCCCCCACCACCTGGCTCATCGTGCTCGTCAACACCGGCCTGGTGCTGGCGTTGGTGGCGTTCCATCGGGAGGCTCCGCCCGTGCGCACCCGGACCTGGATCCGTGCCTTCGTCGCCGGTGTCCTCCTGAGCCCCCTGTACGTCATCGGGATGTGGACACTTCCCGTGGAGCAGGAGCTGCGATTCGCCGCACTCGACTGGCCGGGCCTGTGCGCGTTGTCGGTGTCCGCAGCGGGTATCGCCTACCTCGTCCTGCGCGCGTCGGCAGTGGCCCGGGCAGCCCACTGGCCGCTGACTCTCCTGTTCCTGGGGCTTGCTGCCCTCGCGCTGCGCGGCGTGTCCGTCGCCGACTACGTCCTGCGGGACGGCGCATCTGCTGCCGTGACAGCGGTGTGCGCTGCCGAGGCAGCGATCCTGCTGGTGGTGTGCGCGCCGCTGGCGATACTGGCGCAGCGGGCCACCCGGGAACTCTCCGTGGACCCCGCCGACGTGCCGGGATGACGTGACACAGGCCATCAGACGGCCAGCGACCCATCGAGTTGTGCGAGAGGAGATCCCCTCATGTCGGAGCCTGACACGCCGCGCAGGACGCAGGATCCCGGCGGCGCGGAGAAGTACCGGCGGTTGCCGGCACGCGTACGCCTCGACCAGGTCGTGACCACCCAGGCCGCGACCCCGGCCGGCCTGTTGTGGCTGGCGACCTTGGGCGACACCGGGGGGTGTGGCGGCGGCGACGGCGACGGTGACTGAGGCGAAGCCCCCTCACGATCCCGCCGGTGGTGCCTGGGCGGGAAGAGTGGCCGGAGCCGCCGTTGCGGTAGGTGACGGGGGCGATGGCTGGCGCGACCGGTGGGTCATGCCGGCCGATGATCGACACTTGGCTGTTTGACCCCGCCCCTGGGGCGGAGGGCAGACTCCCGCCCATGCCACGGTGGTTGACGAGCGGTGAGTTCCTGAATCGGTCACGACTGAGCACGAAGGCGTTGCGCCTCTACGAGGAGCGGCAACTGCTGCGCCCGGCGCACGTCGACGCCCGGAACGGCTACCGGTACTACGGCGACGCGGAACTCGACCGGGCTCGCCGCATCACCCTGCTGCGCGCGATCGGCATGCCCGTGGCGGACGTTGCCGAGGTGCTCGGACTTCCCGGCCCGCAGGCGGTCGAGAGGGTGGAGGCGTACTGGCGCGACGCCGAGGCCGCGCACCACGCCCGTCGGCCGCTGGTGCGCCACCTGCTGGGTCTCCTCGACGATCGAGCGGCCCCGGGGGTCGCGTCCGGGGTTCGGTATCGCGACGTGCCCACCCAGAAGGTGATCTTCATCCAGCGACACGTGACCGCCGGTCGCCTTCCGTTCTTCCTGCCCGAAGCGACACGCCTGCTGTTCGACCACCTGACCGCCGCCGGCGGCACGCTGTCCGGGCCCGTGTTCGTCGCCTACCACGGCCTGGTCGCCGAGGACTCCGACGGGCCCGTCGAGGTGTGCGCCCCGACGGGTGATCCGGTGGAGCCCGAGGGGTCGGTGGGGGTCCGGATCGAGCGAGCCCACCGGCAGGCGTACGTGTCGCTGACGAAGACGGAGGCGGCCTACCCGGCGATCCTGCGGGCCTACGACGCGCTGGATTCGTGGCTCCGGGATCACGACCAGCGGCTGGGTGCGTCCGCGCGGGAGATCTACGACGAGAACTGGGCCACCGCGGCCGACGCTGAGCCGTGCGTCGATGTCGCCTTCCCCTGCCGACCGGCAACACCCCGGTAGGCCGCGACCCCTGTGCCGTCACCACGGCCGCCGGCGCGACGTGGTCCTGCTGGAGCGCCGCAGCCCCGTCATCACCTGAACCGGCCGGTTCCGCCCGACCGGGACGCACTGCACCCCGGTCGGCGGGGCGGGGCGTGATCAGCGGCGCCGCCAGCGGATCGGCAGGCGCTTGACGCCGCGCTGGAAGTTCGAGCGCAGGTAGTCGGGTGGGCCCGCGTACGTGACGCTGGCGGTGCGGGCAAGCAGTTCCTGGAGCAGCGCACGGAGCTGGCACCTGGCCAGGTGCGCGCCGAGGCAGAAGTGCGGCCCGTGACCGAAGACGAGGTGCGGGTTGGGGTGACGGGCGAGGTCGAGCCGGTCGGGCTCGGCGAAGACCCGTTCGTCGCGGTTGGCCGACGCGAACGAGACCACCACCTTGTCCCCGGCCCGCACCGGCACCCCGGCGACGGTGGTGTCCACCGTGGCGGTACGCCGGAACACCATCACCGGCGTCCACCAGCGCAGCAGTTCGTCGACCGCGGTGTCGAACAGTGCCGGGTCGCGGCGCAGCCGCGCCATCGCCGCCGGATGCTCCAGCAGGGCGATCATCGCGCCGGGCAGGCCGTTGCGGACGGTCTCGTTGCCGGCCACGGCGAACAGCCAGAACATGTTCTCGAACTCGTCCACCGAGAGCCGCTCGTCGCCGCGGTGCGCCAGCAGGATGGACATGACGTCCTGTCCCGGGTCGCGGCGCTTCGACTCCGCCAGCAGGTGCGCGTACGCGTAGAGGTCGGCCATGCCGGCCCTGGTGCGCGGATCCGGCATCCGGCCGTCGGCGTCCGGCACCGGCCGGTGCCGCAGTGCCTCGCGGGCCGCAGCGGTGCCGGCCCGCGGGTCGAAGGCGGCGGACACGGCGTAGTCCGGATCCTGGAAGCCGATCACCCGGTTCGACCAGTCGTACAGCAGCCAGCGGTCGCGCTCCGGCACCCCGAGCACGTCCGCGAGGGTGAGCAGCGGCAGGTCGGCGGCGAGGTCGCGGACGAAGTCGCAGCTGCCCTCGTCCGCGTCGCCGAGCGCGCGGTCGACGAGCGCCGCCGCGTTCGCGCGGATCGACGCCTCCAGGGCGGCGACCGCGCGCGGGGTGAACGAGCGGGCGACCGGCCGGCGCAGCCGGCCGTGCTCCGGCGGATCCATGTTGAGCATCATCCGCCGGACGTAACCCAGGTCCTCCGGGGTCGCCGGGTCGCGGATCTGGGTGGCGCCGAGTGCCGACGAGAAGAGCCCCGGCTGCCTGAGCACGGCCGTCACGTCGGCGTGCCGGAGCACCAGCCAGAAGCCCGGACCGCCGGGCAGCCCGAGCAGCGGCGGCTCCTCGACCCACAGCACCGGGCTGGTCGCGCGCAGCGTGGCGAGCAGGTCGTACGGAACGCCGTCGACGTAGGTGCGGGGATCGACCAGGGACGCCGCATCGAGGCTCACCGGATCACCGCCAGGATGCCCCGTCTTTCAGGGAGGGGAGGAATGGCGGACGCGTCGTCAACCACGACTGTCCCGTGTGGCGGGACTGGTCGTGTGCGGACGGCGTACAGGTGCCGGGCGTACCCGACCCCGGAGCAGGCGGTGATGCTGAGCCGCACGTTCGGGTGTGTACGCGTCGTCTGGAACCGCACTCTCGCCGCTCGTCACGCCCGCTGGCACGCCGAACGGAGATCCACCTCCTACGCGGAGACGGATCGGGCGCTGACCGAGATGAAGAAGCAGCCCGACCTGGCGTTCCTGGGTGAGGTGTCGTCGGTGCCGTTGCAGCAGACCCTGCGCCACCAGCACACCGCCATGACAGCTTTCTTCCAGAAACGAGCCCTGCTCACCTACAAGACGCACCGCGACGGCCGCACCCTCGCCATGGTGGACCGCTGGTACCCGTCGTCGAAGACGTGTTCGGCGTGCGGGCACCTGCTCGCCATGCTTCCCCTCGGCACACGCCACTGGGCGTGTCCGGGTTGCGGCACCCGGCATGACCGGGACGTCAACGCCGCCCAGAACATCGCCGTCGCGGCCGGGCTGGTCGAGACGCAGAACGCCTGCGGAGCGGACGTCAGACACGAAGGGCAACCTTCCGTGCGGTCTGCGGTGAACCAGGAACCCCAACCCGCGAGGGTGGGAATCCCGCGCCTTTAGGGCGGGGGAGGATGTCAATGCCCGAGGAAGTCCTCGAGCACCGTGACCAACCGCACCGGGGTCTCGTACATCGCGTAGTGCCCCGCGTTGGCGAGGACCTCCAGCCGGGCGTTCGGGTAGTGGCGCATCCAGGTCTCGCGCATCGTGTCGGCGCCCAGCGCCGGGTCGTGCTCGCCGACGACGGCGAGCGCCGGTACCTGGTTGCCCTTCACGTCGTCCGTGAAATCGGTACGCGCCCAGGCGGTGAGGTAGGCGCCGAACGCCTCCCGGGTGGACTGGTCGAGGGAGAACCGCACCATCTCGTCCAGCCAGCGGCCGGACAGCCGGTTGCCGGTGGTGAGGTCGATGATGGCGCGCCGGTTGCCCGGGTTGGCGGCGGCGCCGTCGAACAGGGCCCAGGACTGCAGGTCGAAGGGAACACCACCGGCCGGGACCGGGCTGATGCCGACGAGCCGTTCCACCCGTCCCGGCGCGTCGGCGAGCACCCGCTGGGCGGCGCTGCCGCCCATGGAGTGCCCGACCACCGAGAACGTGTCCCAGCCGAGGGAGTCGGCGAGGGCCAGGGCGTCACGGGAGATCTCGGCGATGCTGTGGTCGCCCGCGACCCCCGTGCGCGCGCCGTAGCCCCGGTAGTCCAGGAAGGCCCAGGTGAAGCGCTCCGCGTCGATCAGTTCCGGCAGCCAGCCCCAGCCCCGCGCCGACCCGAACCAGCCGTGCAGCGCCAGCACCCTGCGTGGCCCGTGCCCGACGGTGACCGGGCTCGCGTCGGAGTCACCGACGCTGGTGTGGCTGATCGACATGACGGCGACCCCTTTCGTTGTTGCGGCGCTGCGACCGAAGTGAACAACCTGAGGCCGACGAGGTGAAGCCTGGTGACGTGAAAGCGACCGTAGTCCGCGTGCGGGCCGAACGGAAGAGTGGTCGGCGGCGCCCCGAGGGACACCGGCGCGCCGGATCAGGTTGCGGACCGCTGAAGCTCCGGCTCGTGGGCGACCGGCTCCGAACCGGCTCGGCGGATGGGCGTGAACACTCCGCCGACCGCGACCAGGAGACACCCTGTTCCGGCGACGAGAGTCACCGCGGTGACGCCGTACCGGCCGGCGGCCCAGGTCAGCACCGCGGCACCGGCCGGGCCGAGCGAGTAGTGCGTGCTCCAGAAAGCCGACGTGACCCGCCCGAGCAGGTGATCGGGCGTGATCTCCTGGCGCAGCGACATCGAGCAGATCCCACCCACGCTGACGCCGCACAGGTATACCGCGGTCAGCACGGTGACGCCGTGCACGTCCCCGACGACGCCGATGCCGGCGATGGCGAGACCGGACATCGCCACCGCGCCGATCCAGGTGACGCCGAAGCCACGCCTGCGGCGTAACGGCGCCACCAGCAGCGCTCCGGCGATCGTGCCCAGCGCCGCCAGCCCGAGCACCGTGCCGACGGTGCCGTCGGAGCCGCCGAGGTCGTTCTTGACGTGGTAGATGAGCACGTCGGTGAAGCCGTACGTCAGGAAGATGAAGACCGACAGCAGGATGGTCAGCGAGCGGAGCACGGGCTGACGCCAGAGGAACCGAGCGCCGGCCAGGAACTCGGCCAGTCGCGTCTCCCGCCCCACCCCGTCGGTCCCTTCCCCCTCGGTGGGCTGCCGGAGCCGGACCAGCCAGAGGCCGGCGGCCGACAGGGCGAAACTGGCCGCGTTGATGGCGATGGCCGCCGTGGAACCGAACCGGGCGGACACCACTCCCGCGAGCAGCGGCCCGCCCACGGCCGCCGTCGCGTAGGTCGCCTGCAGCCGTCCGTTGGCTTCGGTGATCCGGTGTCGGTCGACGAGGTTGCGCACCGCGGTCACCGCGGCGACCTGGAACACCATGCCGGCCGCCTCGCAGATCGGCAGGACGACGAAGAGCAGCCAGATCTGTGGGCCGGCGAGCCAGGCCAGGGGAACGAGGGCGTAGAGCACCAGGCGGGCCAGGTCTGCGGCGATCATGAGTGTCCGTCGGTCGTACCGGTCGACCAGGACGCCGCCGAAGACCCCCGCGCCGACGGAGGCGGCGCCGGCCACGGCCGTGAGCAGGCCCATCTGGGCGACTGACCCGGTCGCGTGCAGCACGAGCAGCGGCACCGCGATGTAGGCGAACGAGTCACCGGCGGCGGAGAGCGACTGCGCCGCCCAGTACGCGCCGAAGTTGCGGTCACGCCACAAGGGTGGCTGGGCCGGACCGACGCGTTGGCTCATATCCGGCGAGGATAGTCCCGCCACCCCGGTCAGGCTGGCGAGCCTGACGGCGGGGTGGGACACGGTGGACCGGGCGGTGTGGCGCCGCCGACGTACGCTGCCGCGATGAGCGCTCCGTCGCGCATCCTCATCTACGCCGTGTACGGCGCCGGCAAGTCCACCCTGGCGGCGCGGCTGGCCCGGCACCTGGGGCTGCCGTGGTACCCCGTCGACGACCTGCTCTGGGAGCCCGGCTGGGTCGAGGTGCCGGTCGCGCAGCAGCGCAGCCGGATCGAGGCGATCTGCCGACGTGACCGATGGATCCTCGACGGCGCGTACCACGGGTGGCGGGACGTGGTGCTGGCCCGCGCCGACCTGGTCGTCGGCCTGGACTACCCGCGCTGGTGCTCCTTCGGGCGCCTGCTGCGTCGCACCGTCCGCCGGTTGCGGACGGGGGAGGAGATCTGCAACGGCAACCGCGAGTCGCTGGGTAGCGTGCTGTCCCGGGACTCGATCCTGGTGTGGCACCTCACCGCGTTCGGCCGGGCCCGGCGGCGGATGCGGGCCTGGCAGGCCGACCCGACCGGGCCGCCGGTGCTGCTGTTCCGCTCGCCGGCAGCCCTGGACCGGTGGTTGACCGACCTGCCCCACTCGGGAGACGGGGCCGGCACGCCCGGCTCACGTCGTTGACGGCGGTCCACCGGTAGAGTTTCGGGTGGCGACGCACAGGTGACACGGGAGGTTCACGATCTCCACTCTCGACCACGTCGTGCTCACGTTACCGTTCCGCGGCCCGTGGCTCGCGCGCAACAGCCCGGCCCGGCGCGTGCCGAGCCACGGCACCCACCTGTTCGCCACGACGTACGCCATGGACTTCGTCGCGGTGCGGGGCCGGCACACGGCGACCACGCGGGACTGGCGCTCGCTGTTGTCCACGGAGCCGGTGGAGCGGTTCTTCGCGTTCGGTCAGCCCGTCCTCGCGCCCGCCGCCGGCCGGGTGGTGTCGGTCCACGACGGCGAGGCGGACCACGTGGCGCGGCGGTCACCGCTCGCGCGGGTGCCCTACGCCCTGACCCAGGCGTCCCGGGCGCGCGGCGGCGCCGGCGCGCTCGCCGGCAACCACGTGATCCTCGAGCTGGAGGGCCGTCGTGCGTACGTCGTGCTCGCCCACCTGCGCGCCGGCTCGATCCGGGTGGGCGAGGGCGAGCCCGTCGCGGCCGGCCGGGAGGTGGCCGACTGCGGCAATTCGGGCAACTCCACGCAGCCGCACCTGCACATCCAGGTCATGGACTCCGCGGATCCGTTCGCCGCGCGTGGCCTCCCCATGTCCTTCCGGGACTATCGGGCGTGGCGCCGACCCGACGGGCCGCCGGTCGTGGTCGACCGGGGCATTCCTCAGGAGTCGGAGGTCGTCGAATCGCTGTGACGCGCCGGATCCGGATCGTGGGGGTGCCGCGGCGGCCTCAGCCCACCTTCGGCACGGCGCGGGAGATGATCGTGGCGAAGTCGACCCCGGGCGGCAGGGTGCCGAACGCGTGGCCGTGGTCCGCGCCGAGGCGCGAGGCGCAGAAGGCGTCGGCGACGGCGGGGTGGCCGTGCCGCACCAACAGCGAGCCCTGGAGGACCAGCGCCAGCCGTTCGACGACGCGGCGGGCCCGCAGTTCGAGGTCGCCGTGGTCGGCCAGGTCGGCCCGCACCTGTCGTACGGCGGCGTCGAGCCGCGGGTCGGCACCGGCGGCGGCGGTCACCTCGGCCTGGAACACCTCCATGACCTGTGGTTCCTTGGCGAGGGCGCGCAGGACGTCCAGCGCGGCGACGTTGCCGGAGCCCTCCCAGATCGAGTTCAGGGGCGACTCGCGGAACAGCCGCGGCATGCCGGACTCCTCGACGTAGCCGTTGCCGCCCAGGCATTCCAGGGCCTCGGCGGCGTGCGCCGGCCAGCGTTTGCAGACCCAGTACTTGCCGACGGCGAGGGCGAGCCGCTTGAACGCGGTCTCGTCGGCGTCACCACGCGCGGAGCGGTCGGTCGCCCCGGCGAGCCGCATCATCAGGACGGTGGCGGCCTCGGACTCGACCGCGAGGTCGGCGAGGACGTTGCGCATCAGCGGCTGGTCGACGAGGTACCGGCCGAAGGCCTGCCGGTGGGTGGCGTGGTGGACGGCGGTGAGCACGCCCTGGCGCATCCCGGCCGCCGCGCCGATGACGCAGTCGAGGCGGGTCAGGTTGACCATGTCGATGATGGTGCGCACGCCACGGCCCTCGTCACCGACGCGCCAGGCCACGGCGTGCTCGTACTCGACCTCCGCGGAGGCGTTGGACCGGTTGCCGAGCTTGTCCTTCAGGCGCATCAGCCGCATCGGGTTGCGCGTGCCGTCCGGGAGGACGCGCGGCACGAGGAAGCAGGTGAGCCCGCCCGGCGCCTGGGCGAGGGTGAGGAAGACGTCGCACATCGGCGCCGAGGTGAACCACTTGTGCCCGAGGAGCCGGTAGGTGCCGTCCGGCTCCGGGCGGGCGGTGGTGGCGTTGGCGCGTACGTCCGAGCCGCCCTGCTTCTCCGTCATCGACATGCCGGCCAGCAGCCCCCGCTTGCCGAGCGGCGCGCGCAGCCCGAAGTCGTACGTCGCGGCGGTGAGCAGCGGCTCGTACCGTGCGGCCAGCTCCGGGTTGTGCCGCAGCGCCGGCACCGCCGCGTACGTCATGGAGACGGGGCAGCCGTGCCCGGCGTCGGGGCGCCAGGTGTAGAACTTGGCGGCCCGGGCCACGTGTGCGCCGGGCCGGTCGTCCGCCCACGGCGCGGCGTGCAGCCCGTGCGTGACCGCGGTGCGCATCAGCTCGTGCCAGGCCGGGTGGAACTCCACCTCGTCGATCCGGTGGCCGTAGCGGTCGTGGGTGCGCAGGACCGGCGGGTGTTCGTTCGCCAGCCGCCCGTACTCGATCGCCTGCTCGGTGCCGCCGATCCGGCCGAGCTCGTGCAGCTCCGCGGTGGCCCACCCGGCACCCTCCCGGGCGAGCCCGTCGAGCAGCGCCGGGTCGTCCGCCGCGTCGTAGCCGGCCAGCGGGGGGACCTGGTTGAGAACCTCGTGCGTCGTCACGGCGATACTCCAATCGCACGGTGGATGAACGTGATCAGGCTGGGGATGGTGCTCGGGCCGGCGACCCCGGCCGCCAGCGGTCCGACCATCGCTTCGGCCAGGGCGCCGACGAGAGCGGTCGCGGTCAGCTCCGGGTCCTGCGGGGGCAGCTCACCGCTCGCCACGCCGGCCGCGACGTAGCCGGCGATCAGTTTGGCGTACGCCCGGCGGAAGACGAGCCGTTCGGCGTCGACCGCCGGGTCGACCGGCTCGGCGAGCAGGGCGTACGCCAACCGCGGGGACTGCAGCGCGCGGCCGGAGAACGTCTCGATGACGGCGGACACCTGCGCGGCGACCGTGGACTCCAGTGCTGCCGCGCGCGCGACCGCGTCCACCTCCCGCTGGGAGGCGGTGCGGAACACCTCGGCGAACAGGTCGGCCTTGGTGGGGAAGTGGCGGTAGACGCTGCCGGTCGCCATGCCGGCCCGCTCGGCGACGGCGGCGACCGAACAGCCGGCGTACCCGTGCCCGGCCATGATCTCCAGGGCGGCGACGATGATCCGGTCCCGGGACGCGCTCAGCCGAGCCTTCACACGGTCGGTGCTCCGGTAGACCACGCAAGAATTGAATCATCATTCAGACCTTGGCCACAAGGTGGCGGCGGGCGCGCGGCGCTGACCTCGGTGTCACCGTGGTGGTCACGATCGGCGTCAGCCGGCGGCGACGCACCGCTCAGGTGAGGGTGGCCACCGCGTACGCGGCCGCCTCGGCGATGACGGCCTGGTCGTACCCGGCGTCCCGGGTGGCCTTGCTGGACATGATCGAAACGACCAGTGGCGCGGCGCCCGGGGGCCACACGACGGCGATGTCGTTGACCGTGCCGTAGTCGCCGGTCCCGGTCTTGTCGGCCACGGTCCAACCCTTCGGTACGCCAGCCCGGACGCGTCGGGCGCCGGCGCCGGTGGCGTTGCGTTCCAACAGGTCCCGGAGAAAGGCGCGCTTGTCGGCCGGCAGCGCGTCACCCAGGACGATCCGCTGGTAGTCGGTGCCGATCGCCCGGGGAGACGTGGTGTCGCGCGGGTCTCCCGGGACGGCCGACACGATCTTGGGCTCGACCCGGTCCATCCGCGTGACCGTGTCGCCGAGGCCACGCACGTACGCCGTCAGTCGAGCCGGCCCGCCGAGGTCGCGGAGCAGGAGGTTGCCGGCCGTGCCGTCGCTGTAGCGGACGGCGGCGTCACAGACCTGACGGATCGTCATCCCGGTGGCGACGTGCCTCCTGGTGATGACGGCGCTCTTCATGAGGTCGTCCTCGGTGTACCTGACGACCGTGTCGAGATGCGACAGCGGGTTGTTCGCCAACACCGCTGCTGCCGCCAGTCCCTTGAACGTCGAGCAGAACGCGAACCGTTCGTCCGCCCGGTGGGCGACGGTGACGCCGGTGCCGGTGGCCAGGGCATACATCCCCAGGCGTACGTCGAACCTCCGTTCCAACTCGACCAGGCGTTCGTGACGGACCTCCGCCGCGGCGGTGGGGGCGGCGGGCGGGGAGGACGAGGGACCGGAGGGCGCGGCAGCGGAGGAGGGGGCAGCGGGCGGCTCTGCGTCCGCGCATCCGGCCAGTGGCGAGAGCGCCACCATGCCCAGCAGGGCGCGGCGGGTGACGGTCGGTGGCGACGGCACGTGACGGGTCGTCGACACTCCGTTCCCTGGACGCGCGGAACCGAGCCGACCCTCGGACTCCCCGCGGTCGGTCTGGCACGACCCGCACATCGGGTGGCCCGGACCACGCCGACATCCACGGCGGCACCGGCGGCCACCCGCCCACGGCGGCGGCCCGGACAGCTTCGCAAGATCTTCCACAGTGGGGTACACGCGTGGTCTCCCGGCGGCGGTTGCAACGCCGTCGCCGCGACGTGGTGCCGGGCACCAGCGGTGGCCGGGACCGGAGGCGGTACGCCGCCGGTACGGGAAGGGAACAGCGCCCTGGTGTGCTCGGCGCATGCGAGTTCCGAGATCCCGGCGGCGCGGACGGTGGCTGCGGGCCTGGCTGGCCGCCACGGCCGTCGCCGCCGTCGCGCTGCCGTTGGCCGGCTCGGCGGTCCCCGCGTCACCCGGCCGGACGGGCGGGGTGGGTGCCGACGACCGCCGGGTGCTGGGGCTGGCCGAGCAGCTCCTGACCCGGGAGTGCATGCGGCGGGCCGGGTTCGAGCTGTGGGTGGTGCCGCCCGCCCCCGCCGACCAGTTGCGCTCGTTCCCGTACGTGGTCGACGACGTCGCCTGGGCCCGGGCCCACGGGTTCGGCACCGACCTGGTGGCGGCGACCGACGAGCGCCGGCGAGCCGACCCCAACCAGCGGTACTTCGCCGCGCTGCCCGCCGAGCGTCGCGTCGCGGCGCTGGCCGCGCTCAACGGTGCGCGGCCGGAGGGGCTGGAGGCCCGGGTGCCGTCCGGCGGCGTGGTCCGGCGCAGCGCCGACGGGTGCACGTCCGAGGCACAACGGCAGCTCTACGGCGACCTGCCCGCCTGGTACCGGACGAGCAAGGTGGTCGCCAACCTGTCGTACCTGCGCCAGCGGCGGGTGCTCGCCGACCCGGCCTGGACGGCGGCGCTGCGGTCCTGGTCGCGTTGTGTGCGGCAGCAGGGATACCCGGTGGACACCCCCGACCAGCTGCGCGAGGCCGTGGTCACCCGGGGACGGGCGGCCGAGGTGGCCGCGGCGGTGACCGAGGCGCGCTGCGCCGCCGGTGGCCTGGCGGCCACCGCCCGCGAGCTGGACGCCCGCCACCGCGCGGACCTGACGGCGGCGTACCGGCGGGAGGTGGCGACCCGAGAGCGGCTGGAACAGGCCGCGGTGCCCCGGGCCCGGGCCGTGGTCGCCGCGGAATCCGCACGTCGATGACCCGCCCCCGGCGAGCGACGCCGGGGCGAGAAGGAGGATGAGATGAGACGCCTGTACGCGATCATGGCGAGCGTGGCGACGCTCGTCGTGATGGTGGCCGCCGCGCCGGCGGCCGCGTCGGCCTCGCCGGCACCGTCCGGCGCCGCCGCGTCCGCCGGCGCCACGGTGGCAGTGGCGGCCGACCGGGAGGGCCGGGCCGAGCGGGTCCCGCTGGCCCG